>JBBQHM010000056.1:0-13638 GCA_038323965.1 Chthoniobacterales bacterium
AGATCCATTTGCGACATGATCCAACCGCCGAAAATGTCGCCGCTCGGGTTTGTGTCTGCCGGCATGGCGATCGTCCGAATCACCAATTCGCCGCGAGGTTTGCCGTTTGTCTCCATAAGTAAGAAAATATTCCGTCATTCCGAGCGAAGTCGAGGAACCCCGTTGAAGAGCGAGCGACGACGCTCTTTTGCTACGGGGTCCCTCGGCTTCGCTCGGGAGGACCGATTTACAAGATCAACATGCAATCGCCGTAACTGAAAAAACGATAGCGCTCACGCACGGCTTCGGCATACGCGCGAAGCGCGAATTCCCGGCCCGCAAACGCACTTACGAGCATCAGCAAAGTCGATCGCGGCAAATGGAAATTGGTTAAGAGCAGATCAACGACCCGGAAGTCGAAGGGCGGCCGGATAAAGATGTCCGTCGAGCCGCTCTGCGGAATCACCTGTCCTTCCCTTGTCGCAGCCGATTCCAGGACGCGAACGCTGGTGGTCCCAACTGCCACGACGCGGCTGGCGGAGTCGATCGCTGCCGCCGCGGCGGCGGTGATGGTGAATCGTTCCGCATGCATCGGGTGCTGGGTTGCATCCTCGACTTTGACCGGCCGGAAAGTTCCCGTGCCGACATGGAGCGTGATGGTGGCATGCGGAATTTTTGCCAGAAGCTCCGGGGTGAAATGCAGACCCGCGGTTGGTGCAGCGACCGAGCCCGGCGCCCGGGCAAAAACCGTCTGATAGCGTTCCGAATCTTCCGCATCCGCCATGCGTTCGATATAAGGCGGGAGCGGCATGGCACCTCCCTCATGAACATTGATCTCGCGTTCGAAAACCAGTTCGCGATCTCCGTCCTCGCGGATCGCGACTACTTCCGCCCGTGTCCCGGAAAGGATCGCATGATGGCCGATGCGCATTTTGCGGCCCGGCTTCACCAACGCTCGCCAGGAGCGATCGGAGAGCTGCTCGGTGAACAGAAACTCGATTTCCCCATCGTCGGAAAAACGGCGCGCCGCGACCACGCGCGAATCGTTGAGCACGAGCAGATCGCCCGGTGAAAGCAGCGCAGGAAGTTCGCGAAAATACCGGTGCTCGATCGACTGTGCTTCGCGGCGCAACACCATCATTCTCGATGCGTCGCGTAATTCCAGCGGGCGCTGCGCGATCAATTCCGGCGGCAGCTCATAATCGTAATCGCGCACACGGGAACTCACGCCCAAGCATTAAAGTGTTTGCCGCCAAGCGCAAAAATTTCGATGATCGCACGTGCCATTTCAATCCGCCCTTGAACTCGTGATTACCGAGCTCGAGGGACTCCGCGCCAACAAAGAACGCTCGCCCCGCGCTGCGCTTGCCACCCTGGAAAGTTTACGTGGCGGCGGCCGTAATCGAGTGATTAACCCGCTGCGCGCGCGCGTCGCTGCCTGCGTGCTTTGTCCTCACCTTGCCGCCACGCGGACCCAGACCGTATTCGGGGTGGGCAATCTCGAGGCGGAATTAATGTTTATCGGCGAAGCGCCGGGAGCGGACGAAGACGCGCAGGGCGAGCCGTTCGTGGGACGCGCCGGCCAGCTCCTAACGAAGATTATTCACGCGATGGGCTTCACCCGGGACGACATTTACATCGCCAACATTCTGAAATGCCGCCCCGACACGCCCAACCGGTCGAGTGGCAATCGCCCGCCTACTCCGGAGGAAATGGCGACCTGTCTCCCTTATCTCCGCGAGCAGATCGATATCATCCAACCGCGCGTGCTCGTCGCCCTGGGCGCGACGGCGGTGGAAGGGCTCCTCGGGTTTCGCGGCACGATGCGCGACCTCCGCGGCAAGTGGCATGAGTATCATGAGACGCCATTGATGATCACTTATCACCCTTCCTACCTGTTGCGTAATCAGGCGCCCTCGGAAAAACGAAAGGTCTGGGAAGACATGCTGGCAGTGCTCGAAAAACTGGAGCGGCCGATAAGCGAAAAACAACGGAACTATTTCGCTAGCGTCTGAGACGCTCATACAGGGCGCGAATGGTGCGACGCGACCCAAGTCTCGCGGTCAATGTCGTCAGCACGGCTCGCACTTCCTGTCTTGGCACTTTTATTTTCCGGTCCAGGACGGCCGTGCCCGCTTCGCGAATGAGCGCCAGCGTCCGCGCCCCGATGAGTGCCGGCAGGGCCGAGGCCACTCGCACCCGGCGATTTTGAATGGCGACGGCGTATTCGATTCCATCCGCAATATTTTTCTCCGCTTCGCGGCGCCAGCGCGTGTGCACAAGCACAAACCGCTCGCGATTGGCAAAGATGGAATCCACGCTGATATGCGCTCCGGCGAGTTCCTCCGCCGGCATGTAACAACGACCATCGCGCAGGTCGTCCCCGATATCGCGCAGGATATTGATCAGCTGGAGGCCGCGGCCGTAATTCACTCCCAGCGCATTCATCTCCGCCACATCCCGATCCGCGAAATTTGGCAGATAACGCGCACAGATTTCAGTCCAGAATTCGCCGACGCAGCCAGCGACCAGATAGGTGTACTGGCGCAGTTGCGCCACTGTTTCAATCGCCGCGAGCCGGCCCCGCTGACCGAAACGCGTAATGTCCAGGCGCTGTCCCTCATTGATGTGCGCGAGGAGGGCTCGAACGTCCCAGCGATCGCGGTCCGCGCACTGGCTTAAGGAGGCGACATAACCTGGGAGGGATTCGATCAGCTTGCGTTCGGAGACATCCCGTTGGAGCGCAGCAAATCTTTGCGGTCGATCTTCCACCACGCCGAGGTGTCCCTCCTGGATCGCGGTGGACAGTCGATCCAAAAACTCCAGCCGATCTGCCGCGGGAACCTCGGTCGTATCCGCAATGGTGTCGGTGGTGCGGGCGAGGAGGTAGGCCAGTCCCACTGGCTTACGCAGGGCGATTGGAAGCAGTCGCATCGAAAGATAGAACGATCGCGAAACCGAGCGCAGCACATCGTCGTTTAGCTCCCCCTGTTTCATAGCGAGCGGAATGTGACGAAAGAGCCGTTCGGCGGTATGAGTCGACCAAGCACGATGGAAAGTATGATGGAGAGCAGGTTGCACAAATGCGAGGCGAACGCCGATCCCATCCGGCATCTCTATGTGCATATTCCTTTCTGTGCGCGCATCTGCCCCTTCTGCGCATTTTACAAGGAGCAGGCGGCGCAGGCCGACAAGGACCGTTTTTGCGACGCCTTGATCGCTGAGGCGGCGCAGACCGCGAGCAAATTTCCCTTTGCGCTGCAGTCCATTTATTTCGGCGGCGGCACGCCGACATCATTAACGACAACGCAGCTCGAACGGGTGCTGCGCGCGATCAGGGCGGAGTTCGATGTCGGCGACTTGCGCGAGTGGACGATCGAGGCCAACCCCGGCAGCGTCTCCGCGCGCAAGGCGGAAACGTTGCATCAGCTCGGCGTCAATCGTGTCAGCCTCGGCGTGCAATCCTGGGATGACACCCTGCTGCGAGTTCTCGGACGTGAGCACGATGCCGCACAGGCGCGTGAGTCGTTCGCTGTATTGCGCGCTGCGGGCTTCGAAAATCTTAGCATCGACCTGATGTTTGCCCTTCCCAACCAGACCCAAGCGCAGTGGCAGGATAGTTTGTCGCAGACCATCGCCCTGGCGCCTGAACACATCTCGACCTACTGCCTCACCTACGAAGAAGACACGGAATTTCTGGCGCGCTTTAAGCGCGGGGAATTTCGTTCCGACGAAAATGATGAGGCTGATTTCTTTAATATCGCGACGGAGATGCTGGAAAGGGCGGGTTACGAACAATACGAGACATCAAATTTCGCCAAGCCGGGGCATCGTTCGCTCCATAATCAGGGCTATTGGGCCGGCCAGGATTACATCGCGCTCGGGCCCGGAGCGTTCAGTACGCGCGGCATGACGCGGTGGCAGAGTGTGCCCGACCACCGCGAATACGCGCGCCGGATTTTCGCCAGCGAATCGGCGGTGGCGAGCGTCGAAGAGCTGACCGCAAGCGCAAAACGCACGGAGCGTATCGCGCTGGCGTTGCGAACAAGCGACGGCATCGAAGCCGATTTACTAGACGATCATACGGTCGACGAACTCCTGGAGGAGGGTTTCGTCGCTCGAGAAAACGCCAGAGTTCATCTGACCCGCGCCGGTCGCGCAGTCGCCGATTCCGTCGCGGAAATGCTCGTGTAGGTTCGGTCGTACGCGCGACCCGTCATCCCGAGCGGAGCGTAGCGAAGTCGAGGGAACTCCCGCAGGGTCGTTGCGACACTCAAATTACGCTCGGTGTCCTTACCCGCGGTCGTGAGGTCCCTCACATCCGTTCGGGATGACGGAATAATAGCGCCGCGTTTAGGGCCGAAATGTCGCCGATCCCGTGTTGGAAAAACCTGATGCAACTCGATTTGAAATGCCCCCCTCCCGTCATCCCGAGCGGAGCGTAGCGAAGTCGAGGGACCCCGCGGAATGACGGGCGAGGTTGCCTCTCGCATGGCGGGGTCCCTCGACTTCGCTCGGGATGACGACGTTCACACGCCGCCATAACGGCGCTGCCGTTTTCCGAACTCTTCCACCGCCGCGAATAAATCCTTGCGCGTGAACTCGGGCCAGAATTTCGGAGTCACAAACATCTCGGTATAGGAAAGCTGCCACAGCAGAAAGTTTGAAATCCGCATTTCCCCCGACGTCCGGATCAGCAGATCGGGGTCGGGATAATAACGCGTGTAAAGATGCTGGCTAAACATCTCGGGATTGATCATGGCCTTGTCGATATGGCCGGCTTCGACTTCGTGGAGCAGACTTTTAATTCCGTCGATAATTTCCAGCCGACCGCCGTAACTCAGTGCCAGGATCAATGTCAGTCCAGTGTTCATGGCGGTTTTCGCGATGGAACTGTGCAGCCGCTTTTGGCAGGAAGCCGGCAGATCGGTGAGGCGCCCGATCGCCTGCAGGCGCACGTTTTTTTCGATTAACTCCGGCGTTTTCTCTTTCAGAAAACGCTCGAGCAGGCGCATCAACGCGAAGACTTCCGCCTTTGGGCGTTGCCAATTTTCGGCGGAAAACGCGTAGAGCGTCAGAAATTCGATCTTCAGTTCGCCGCATCCCTCCACCACTTCGCGCACGGCGTCGGCGCCTTTTTCATGTCCCTTAATGCGAGGAAGCCCGCGCTCTTTGGCCCAGCGCCCGTTCCCATCCATGATGATGGCGACATGGCGCGGAACCGTCTTCAGCAGGGCTGGCATTCCGTTAAAGAATAATGGTTTCGGCGCGGGTCGGGCCGACGCTGACCATCGACAATTTCGCGCCGGTTAACTCTGCCAGTCGCTTTACGTAAGTTCTTGCCTGTGCGGGAAGTTGCCTAAATTTTTTCGCTTTATTCGTAGGCTTCCGCCAGCCCGCGACTTCTTCGTAAACCGGCCGGCACGCGGTCCAGTGATCAGAATCGCTCGGCGGCACATCGATCAGCTTTCCTGCCAGCCGATAGCCGACACAGATTTGAATACGATCCATCGAGTCGAGCCCATCGAGATTCGTAATCGCGATCTCATCGATGCCATTAATCATCGTCGCATACCGCGCAGCGACAGCGTCAAACCAGCCGCAACGCCTCGGTCGCCCGGTGGTGGCACCGAATTCGCGTCCCATTTCGTGCAGCATATCGCCAACCCGTTCATCTTCCGTCGGCAATGCCCCCTCGCCCACCCGCGTCGTATACGCCTTCATCACTCCCACCACGCGATCCATTCGATGCGGCGGGACGCCGGAGCCCGTGCAGGCGCCGCCCGCCGTCGTGTTCGACGAGGTGACATACGGATAAGTCCCGTGATCGATATCGAGGAACGTTCCCTGGGCGCCTTCGAAGAGAATCCCCTTACCCTTCTGCAGTGCGCGATGCAGATACACGACGGTGTTCTCGACAAACGGCGCCAGACGAGCACCAGCGGCAAGGTAAGTATCGTTCACTTCTTCGAAGCTGATCGGCTTCGCCCCGAACGCGCGCAGGATGCTGTTATTCTCGCGCACTTTGGCCTCGAGTTTTTTCGAGAAAATCGCCGGCTGCATAAGATCCGACACGCGCAGGCCAGTCCGTGCCGCCTTGTCACCATAGGCGGGACCAATCCCGCGCTTGGTTGTCCCAATCTTCGCGCAGCCTTTGCGCAGCTCGCGCTGCTCGTCGATCAGCCGGTGGTACGGAAGAACAAGGTGCGCCGCATCGCTAATTAAAAGGTTGCGACCGATCGCGACCTTGAGCGCGCGCAGCCCGTCGATCTCAACCAGCAGCGAAATCGGATCGATGACCACGCCATTCCCGATAACGCATACTTTGCCGCGCCGCAGAATCCCGGACGGAATCAGATGCAGAATATATTTCTGGCCGCGATGAATGACAGTGTGCCCGGCGTTATTGCCGCCCTGGCTGCGCACGACGATATCGGCGTTTGCGGTCAGGACGTCGATGATCTTGCCTTTGCCTTCATCGCCCCACTGCGCACCGATCAGAATCGTATTCGCCATAACAAGAAATCGTCCCGGCGCTTCAGCGTTCGGGACAGCCGCCGACGATAAAGCCCGGGCCTAGCGCTGCAAGGAATATCGATTGTCCGTAAAAAATGATTGTCACGCGGACGGCCAATTTATTATTTTGCCCGGCATGCGCACAATCCTGCTGATCATACTCATACTTTTGCTCATTGGCAGTTTGCCTACCTGGGGCTACGCACCAGCCGGCTAAGGATATTTTCCCGGCGGCGGTTTGCTGCTGGTGGTCGTCCTGATCCTCGTCCTCTGGCGCGCCTGAGCCCGGGCGATCGGTAATTGCCGTTCGACGGCAGAGTAAAACTACGAAGAGATCTGCTTCAGCGCTGCGGTTGCGGCACCACCCGTACCACCGGCAACGGGAATCGCAGCTGCAATTCGTCCTGCAGAAAGATCTCCACGTGATGCAGTCCGAACTGCTGGAACTGCACGCCGCCAAAGAAATGCACATTGGTCGCGTGCCCTTCCATTTCTTTTAGTTCGAACTCCACCTCGGCCTGCGCGAGGACGTTCTGCTCGTCGATTCCCACGATGCGCGAGCGTTGCCGGAACCGCCCCGATCCGCTGCACCAGCGTGTCCAGATGCAGAGCCGCATGTAATTGATCGGCAACTGCGGCGCCGGCACCACGTTGATCACTCCGATCAACGTCTGCATGCCGTTGAATTCGTTGCGCACATCCTCGCACAGCACGCAGCTTTGCAGATCGGGCAACATGTCGTTCGCATTCATGTGCTAGAGAATGTGCAGCGTGAGCAGAACCAGCAGCACGATTCCAAGA
Organism: Chthoniobacterales bacterium; assembly: GCA_038323965.1. Taxonomy (GTDB): domain Bacteria; phylum Verrucomicrobiota; class Verrucomicrobiia; order Chthoniobacterales; family UBA10450; genus JBBQHM01. The sequence continues at coordinate 7,297 of JBBQHM010000056.1, forward strand.
AGTACGCGATAAATCGCAAACGGGATAAAGCCGTGCGTCCGCACCCAGTGCATAAACCATGCGACCACGACCAGCGCGACGATGAACGAAATGGCAAAGCCGATCGCCAGCACGAGCCACTGGTGATGTTGCATGACGAGCGGCGCGAGATTCCCTGCGTCGCCGTCGTGGTGACGCGGCGAGATCGTTTTCCACAAATCGTATAGCGTCGCCACCGCCATCGTCGGCATGGAAAGGAAAAATGAAAACTCCAGCGCAGCCTCACGGCCAAGTCCGGCGACCTGGCCGGCCGCGATTGTCGCCATCGAGCGCGAGGTTCCGGGAAAAACCGCCGACAAGATTTGCGCCGCGCCGATCCAGGCGGCTTGCCCCCCATGCATATCATCCATGCGACGCGTGTGAGGTCGCACGCACATGAGATCGACAATCCACATTACGACGCCGCCGATTAAAATTGCCCAGGCCATGACGTGCAGGTTCTCGAGATTTTCGCCAATCTGTTTTTTCAGCGCCCACGCCGGGATCGCCGTGATGACGAAAGCGACCAGCGTGAGCGAAATCGGATGATTGAAAATCGTGCGATCGCCGCGTTCCCCGCCGGGAAATGTGCCGAGGAGAAGCAGAATTCGACGCCAGAAGAAAACCGGCAGCGCCAGGATCGCGCCCAGTTGAATCACGATGCTGTACATCTTCCAAAAGGCATCGTGCAGGTCGATGTGCAGCAGCGCCTCGATGATGCGCAGATGCGCGGTCGAGCTTACTGGGATGAATTCGGTAAGCCCTTCCACGATCCCGAGCAGGATCGACAAAATGATATCGTGCATGGCTTGGAGGGTGGAAAATCTACAAGGCGTCCGCTCCGCTCTCGTCCGTCCGGATCCGAATCGCCTGTTCAACTTCGCTCACGAAAATTTTTCCGTCGCCGATCTTTCCGGTCTTGGCCGCGGAAAGAATGGCATCGACGGCGCGCTGCGCCCGATCGTCCCCGACGACGATTTCAAACTTCACTTTGGGGAGAAAGTCGACCGTGTATTCGCTGCCGCGATAAATCTCGCTGTGACCTTTCTGCCGGCCAAACCCTTTCACTTCACTCAGCGTCATTCCTTCCACGCCGATCTCCGTCAGCGCGTCGCGCACCGCTTCCGTTTTGAACGGCTTCACGATCGCCTCGATTTTTTTCACGGCGGCAAAGTAGAAGCAGGCACTTAAATCGCAAGCTACGGAGTTGCCCCAGCCAGCTTCAGTTCCGCTGCCACCATCTCCTGCACGACATCGCCAAATTTCTTCGCCGGCTTCCAGCCGACTTCGCGCGCGATCTTCGCGGCGTCGCCAACCATCTGCGCCGGATCGCTCGGTCGCAATAAAGTTTCATCAATTTTGAGATATTCGTCCGCCTTGAGCCCTACGATGGCGAAGGCGGCGTCGACAAATTCCCGCACCGAATGGGTCTCGCCCGTGGCGATGATGTAATCGCCGGGCGCTTGCTGTTGCAGCGTCATCCACATCGCCCTGGCGTAATCATCGGCCGCGCCCCAGTCCCGGCGCGCTTCGATATTCCCCAGCTTCAACTCACGCTCCAGTCCACGCGCAATTCTCGCCGCCGCGCGCGCGATCTTGCGCGTGACAAAATTTTCGCCGCGGCGCGGCGATTCGTGGTTGTACAGAATTCCGTTGCACGCGAAAAGAGCGAGCGAATCCCGGTAAACCGACGTCATCTGCGTCGCGAACGCCTTGGCGCAACCGTACGGATTGATCGGCCGCATGGGGGTCGTTTCAGTTTGCGGCTGCTCGGCCGGGTTCCCAAAAATCTCCGCGCTCGAAGCGTGGAAAAGCCGCGCTGCCGGCGCGGTGTGACGCACAATCTCGAGCAGCCGTAGCGTCGCAATCGCAACGTCATGCACCGTCTCAATCGGCAGCTCGAAACTGCGGGCGACATTCGTTTGACCAGCCAAATGATAAATTTCCGTCGGACGAATTTCGGCGACCAAACGACGCAGCGCGGACTCGTCCTGGATATCGCCGCGATGCAGCTTGAGGCGGTCGTCGGTCAGGAGATGCGCCAGATTTTGCAGGCTGCTCGCATGCCGGAGCAGGCCATGCACTTCGTAGCCTTCGCTCAGGAGCAACTCGGACAGATAGGAACCGTCCTGGCCGCTGACGCCGGTGATGAATGCGATCTTTGCCATCGACGCAGCATCTTCAACGCCCAAACCGCTCCGCACGCAAGAGCTCTTTATGCCCCAAAGCTCCTCGCCGCCCTCGTCCCCTCTTTCGCACGACCGGTTTCCTCGTATTCTTGGCGGCTTACGTCGTGAACAAAAAACGGGTCCTGATCGTCGGCGCCGGATTTTCTGGCGTGGTCGTTGCGCGCGAGCTGGCTGAAGCCGGCATCGCCAGCCTGGTCATCGATCAGCGCGAGCACATCGCCGGCAATTGCTACACCGCGCGCGATGCCGAATCCGGCATCATGGAGCACGTCTATGGACCGCACATTTTCAACACCAGCAACGAAGTGGTCTGGGATTACATCCGGCGCTTTTGCACGATGGGGCAATACACCAATCGGGTGAAGGCCCATACCGCGCGCGGCATTTTTTCGCTCCCGATTAATCTCCACACCATCAATCAATTTTTCGGCGTCACACTCAACCCCGCGGCAGCGCGCATGTTTTTGGCGAGCAAAGCCGACCGCTCGATCTCCGATCCGCAAAATTTCGAGGAACAGGCGCTTTCGATGATCGGGCGCGAACTCTATGAAGCTTTTTTTTACGGCTACACCAAAAAGCAATGGGGCTGCGAGCCGGCGGAACTGCCCGCCAGTATTCTGAAACGATTGCCGGTGCGTTTTAACTACGACGACAATTATTACCACTCCCGCTTCCAGGGAATCCCAGTCGAGGGTTACACCAAGATCGTCGAACGCATCCTCCAGCACGAGTTGATCGAGGTGAAACTTGGGACCTTGTTCGAATCAGCGGCACGCGACGACTTCAGTCATGTTTTCTTCAGCGGCGCCATCGACGCTTTCTATGAATTCCAATTCGGGCGCCTCGGCTATCGAACTGTTTATTGGGATAAACTTCGCGCGACCGGCGATCACCAGGGCAACCCCGTCATTAATTACACCGGACTCGACGAGCCTTTCACGCGCGTCCACGAGCACAAACATTTCGCGCCATGGGAAGAGCACGCGAAGACGATCGTATTCACCGAATTCAGCAAGGAAACCGAACTGACCGATGTCCCCTATTATCCCAAGCGGCTTGCGAGCGACCTGAAAATTCTAGGAAAATATCGTGCGCTCGCGATGAACGAACAGAGCGTCACCTTCCTCGGTCGTCTCGCCACTTACCGCTATCTCGACATGCACGTCATCATCGCCGAAGCGCTTGAGACCGCAGCGCACTTCATTGCCTGGCAAAACGGCGCCGAAGCGCGTCCAGTCTTCGGTGGCGAAGCCCCGATCGAAAGCGAAGACACGCCCGACGACGTTCTCGCCGTCGCGCCCGCGGAGTAGTATGGTTCTGCGCGTGGACAATCGCCCCTGTAGCAGCAGCCGTGTCGGCTGCATTTCGTTCGCCTTCCGAACATGCGCGTAGCTGACCTCGAAGCCATTTTCCGTGCGCTGAACGACGCGAACGTGAGGTATCTTATCGTCGGTGGTCTGGCCGTAAACGCCCATGGTTACGTCCGCCTCACCGTTGACGCGGACATCGTTCTCGACCTCGAATCTTCAAACACACTTAATGCGATGGATGCATTGGAACGCATCGGCTACCATCCGCTCGTCCCGGTCGCGGCCCGTGAGTTCGCGGATGCGAAGAAACGGCAGGGCTGGATCGAACAGAAGAACATGATCGTCTTTCAAATGCGTAATCCCAACCGCGATAGTATGCGGCTTGACATCTTTGTGACCGAGCCCTTCCCGTTTGCGCGTGCTTATGCAAATGCTCTCTGGCAGGAAATCGAAGGAGTCCGTGTGCCCGTCGCACCGTATGACGAACTTATTAAGCTTAAGCGCGAGGCGGGAAGACCTCAGGATTTGCTCGACGTCGAGCATTTGGAGACAATCCGAGTGAACCGATGAGCAATTTGCTGGCAAAACATGGTATCAGCGCCGAACGCGAGCGCGAGATGTGGAGGAAGCAAAATATCGCTGATTTACTCTACTACTGCGATCTGCCGTTCACCGAAAAACTCCGTTTTGTTGAAGGGATGGTGGAAGTGGCCCGCTCAATGCACGGCGGAAAGATCCTCAATTCGCCTGACGAACACGATGAGCAAGGCCGCCTGAAGACGAGTTCGCCGGCTTCCATTTCATAATTTCGAAATTTCAGCGTCTCAGCTTTTCCAATCATGTCCCACGCACCCGCGGAACTCATCATCGAGGCCGGTCACACCGAGCGAAATTACTGGCGCGATCTTTTCCGCTACCGCGAACTCTTCTACTTCCTCGCCTGGCGCGATGTCCTCGTGCGCTACAAACAAACCGTCATCGGCATCCTCTGGGCCGTCCTGCGTCCGCTGCTCACGATGGTCGTGTTCACATTTGTCTTCAGCCGCATCGCCAAGCTTCCGAGCGATGGCGTCCCCTACCCCGTCATGGTTTTTGCCGCGATGTTGCCCTGGCAATTATTCGCCACCTCACTCACCGAAGGCAGCGGCAGTCTCATCAACAATTCCAACCTCATCTCCAAAGTTTATTTTCCGCGCCTTATCGTTCCTGCCAGTTCGGTCATCGTCTCCTTCGTCGATTTCGCGATCTCGATGGTCCTGCTTTTTGTCATCATGGCGATCTACCAAGTCTTTCCGGGCGGGCCGATGCTCATGCTTCCGGTGTTCACCATCGTCGCGCTTCTCGCCTCGGCCGGCGCCGGCATCTGGCTCGCGGCGCTCAATGTCAAATACCGCGACTTTCGCTACGTCGTGCCCTTTATCGTGCAATTCGGTCTTTACCTTTCGCCCGTCGGATTCAGCAGCGCCATCGTCCCCGAAAAGTGGCGCCTGCTCTATTCGCTTAATCCCATGGTCGGCGTCATCGACGGTTTCCGCTGGTCCGTTTCCAACGGCCGCACCCCCTTCCCAGGTCAGAGCCTGACCCTCTCGCTCATCACGATCTTCTTCCTTCTCTTCACCGGCATCTGGTACTTCCGTAAAACCGAACGCACCTTCGCCGACGTCATTTAATCTCCCCGGTCATACATGAAAGTCGTCATTCTTTGCGGCGGAAAAGGCACCCGGTTGCGTGAGGAAACTGAGTTCCGTCCGAAACCGATGCTCCCAATCGGCGATCGCCCGATCCTCTGGCACATCATGAAAATTTACGCGACGCGAGGTCACAAGGATTTCGTGCTCTGCCTTGGTTACAAGGGCGACATGATCAAGGAATTCTTCCGCAATTATCTTTGGCTGACGAGCGATGTGACGCTGCAACTCGGTCGCGAACCCGCGCACGAATTCCGCGATCATCATGAGGAGGAAGACTGGCAGGTCACGCTCGCGGGCACCGGCGAAGAAACGCTCACCGCCGGCCGCGTGCAGCGCATTAAACGTTACCTCGGCCAAGACGAAACTTTCCTGCTCACCTACGGCGATGGTGTCGGCGATATCGACGTCAATGCGGCGATCGAGTTCCACAAAAAATCGGGCAAGCTCCTGACCATTACCGCGGTCCGTCCGGCCGGACGATTCGGCGAGCTCGCCTTCGACGACAAAAAAAACGTCGTCGGATTTAACGAGAAACCGCAGACCGAAGGCGGCTGGATCAACGGCGGCTTCTTTGTCGCCTCGCGTGGTATCTTCGATTATCTGGAGGAGAATTCTGACGCCATCATGCTCGAGCACGAGCCGATGCGGCGCCTCGTCGCTGACGGCAAGCTCGGCGCCTTCCAGCACTTCGGATTCTGGCAGCCGATGGACACTTTCCAGGAATTCACGCTGCTCAATCGCCTCTGGTCCGAAGGCGCGGCGCCTTGGAAAACGTGGTGATGTTTCGGGACGCGTTCGCGGGAAAAACGGTCTGGGTTTCCGGCGCGACAGGTTTCAAGGGCTCGTGGCTTTGCGAATGGCTGCTCACTCTCGGCGCGAAGGTCCACGGCTTTGCGCTCGCGCCTGATACTGATCCGGCGCTCTTCGATCAGCTCGGCCTGGCCTCGAGAATCGAGAACACGCTGCACGATATTCGCGACGCCGAGTTCGTGCAGAAATCGATCGCAACCGCGAATCCCGACTTCGCCTTTCACCTCGCTGCGCAGCCTCTCGTTCGTCAATCCTACCGCGAGCCGCTCGAGACTTATGCCGTCAATGTCATGGGCACCGCCCACGTTCTCGACGCGCTGCGCG
>JBBQHM010000057.1:0-13521 GCA_038323965.1 Chthoniobacterales bacterium
TCATCCGGACTCGGCCAAGCGCAGCTCTGACAATCGAATCCGTCCTTCTGATTTAACGCGAGAAGCAGTTTCGTCCCGCGCACAAGTCCCGGCTCGCGCGCCATGAATCGCAACGATTGGTAAACCCCGGGAAGGCCGGCCGCGATCGCATGCCGTTTTGTGATCTCCGTTCCGGCTGTCTCAACCGGCGTCTGCGCACCTGGCGTCGGCGTCTGCTGCTCGTGATCGGCGTTTTCGGCGGGCGCTGTTTTCGGCGTTCCGCTCCCGATATGCGTCGGTTTCTGCGCAACGCTATCGAGCTGCTGTTCGTGCGCCGGATCAGCGTCACGATCGGGATCAGGCGGATGATGCATATGCGGTTCGTCCCTATTCATAATCATCGATAATACGCACCAGCAATGATCTTCGGGTTGATAAATCTAAGGCTATCGCGACGTGCGAACAGTTGATGCTTTTCAATTAGTTGCCCTGCACGGCAACTGCGCGGTTATTGAAACCGTATGATCGACAGCAGTCAGCGCACAATCGACTACCTGCGCATCTCGATCACTGATCGGTGCAACGAGCGCTGTCTCTATTGTCTGCCGGAAGGTTTCACCGACTGGAAAGAGCGCGATGAAATTCTGACCTACGAGGAAATCCTGAACGTCGTCCGGCTCTCCGTCCGCCTCGGCTTCCGAAACTTCCGCGTCACCGGCGGAGAGCCACTCGTCCGGCGCGATGTCGATAAATTTCTCGCGGAATTGATCGCGACGCCCGGCGTCGAGCACGTGGGACTTTCCACCAATGCGACGCGTGTCGCGCCGCTCGTGTCATCGCTCGCGCAGGCCGGGCTCCGCAGCATGAATGTCAGCCTCGATGCCATCGACCCGCAGATTTATCAGCGCGTCACCGGGGGACGTCTGACGGATGTCATTACCGGAATCGAGTCAGCACTCGCCGCCGGAATTACCAAAATCAAACTCAACGCCGTCCTGATGCGCGGCGTGAACGAACACCAAATCTGGCCGTTGTTACACTTCGCCTCCGAGCATGAACTTCCTATTCGCTTCATTGAATTGATGCCGGTCACCTTCACGGAAGTTCTGAACGAATCGAACTTCTTCCCCATCGCGGAAGCGAAACGACTGATCGCAGCGCGGACACCGATGACGCCCGAAACGTCAAAGCTCGGATTCGGGCCCGCCACTTATTATCGACTGCCGGAATTCGGAATCTCAGTCGGCTTTATCGGCGCGATGACAAATCTGCATTTCTGCGAGACCTGCAGCAAAATGCGACTGACCGCGGATGGAAAAATTCGTCCCTGCCTCGGCAATCACGAGGAAGTCGATCTTAAGCCCGCGCTGCGCCCGGTCTTTGACGAACTCGATTTGGAAGCGCGTTTCTTGGAAGCGCTGCGACGCAAACCACCCGAGCACAGTTTCCGCGACGCCTATCAGCCCGGCCGCGTCATGACTGCGATTGGCGGTTGAGACGCATCAGAGCATTCACTTTCTCGACGTAACCACCGATATCGCATTTCCGTTCCAGTCCCGCGGCATTCATGTAACGCACCATTCCGAAAATCGGTCGATTCATCCACGGGCGATCGTGTTGACCAAAAACCCACGCGACGTTGGCAAATGAATTCGCGTCGCGTCCATCGATAAAAAACTTGTTGTTGAGGGCGAGGGCGGTGGCGTGCGCTGCTTGCGGCGTGCGGCTCCATTCCAGGATTTTCTTCCCCCAATACATGCGCATGTGGTTATGCATGTAGCCGGTGCAACTCATCTCGTTCATCGCCGCATTCCAGTAAGGATCGTGCGTCTGTGCCCTTTCCAGTTGCGCACGAGAATAAAGGTACGGGCGCGGATCCCGGGCATGTGCCGCGAGGGTTTTACGCGACCACTCCGGCAGCGAATCGTAGCTAGCGTAATTCGGTGTGTGCTCGACCCAATTCATCGAGAGCTCTCGCCGAACCAGTAACTCGTCGATAAAACTATCGATGTTGATTTGCCCGGCGCGGGAGTGTTTTCGCACTTCCAGCGCGAGCCAAATGGGCGAGATCTGACCGAAGTGAAGATACTTGCTCATGTGCGAAACGTGATCCGTCTGCGGCTGGTTCCGGTTCTCCCGGTAAACGCCCAAAAGTTGTTTGCAGAAATCGCGAAAAGTTCTCTGCGCCTCGAGCGTGCCGCCCCGGAAATGCTCTGGAACCGCGCGCACGCTCCGATCGATCTTGAGCTTCCGCAGGACGTTTTCGGGCTGTCGCCAATCTAGTCCGGGCGGCACCAAATTCAGCGACGCTGTCCCCACCTTCACCCGAGGGGGCTCGCGCAGAAATTCCGGCCACAAGTGCGCGAGCTTCGGACGCAGGGTGCGCGCTGCGAATTCCCTCTTATCCGATGCCAGATCGATCGGCACCACGACATCGGCCTCGATTTGCACCACCGGGCATCCCGCTTCTTTCGCCACGCGGCTACGCCACGACTTTTGCACGTGTAAATATCCGCGGTCGCAGACGATCAGCGACGCGCGTTCTCCCATCTGCAACGCCACCGCCGCCGGATCGCCGCGTTGCAGCGAAAATCCGATCCCGCGTTTTTCCAAGCCGGCGCCTACATCACGCAGGCCTTCGAGCATGAAAGCATAATGCCGTTCGTTGGCTTCCGGATAACCGTCGGTGATCCCGAACACGACAAGCAGGGGTTTTCGCAATTCATTCGCTCGGGCGATCGCATATTCCAGCGCGTGATTAGAAACCGCGCGCTGGGATTGCTGCATCCAGTAGAGAACGTAGTCGCCACCACCGACCGGTAGCTTATTCAAACGCGCTAGACGCCCCGCCTCGAAACTCATTCCTTAATTCTACGTCCGGCGGAACTGGAAAGGCGCGTTGATATTTTGCGCGAATCTTCCCCGTGCCCACAAACGTAAAATGAGCATGAGCCAGATTTGTGCGATCGTCGGATTCGGAGCTGGTAACGGACTGGCGATTGCGAAAGCATTCGCCGCCGAGGGTTTCGCGCTCGCGCTCATTTCCCGATCAGAAGCCAAACAACAGAAAAATATTGCAGCCCTGGGTGCGGCAGCGCGTTTCTTCGAAGCCGACGCTGCCAACACTCAATCCCTGGCAGCCGCGTTCGCAAAGATACGGACCGAGGTTGGCCATCCAGCCGTTCTCATTTACAACGCCTTCGCCATGCGCATGGGGCCGCCGTCGAAAACTTTGCCGGACGATCTCGTCGCTGATTTGAAGACAAATGTTGGCGGCGCGCTCGCTGCGACACACGAGGTTTTACCCGCGATGCGAGCTGCGCAGCGCGGCACGATTATTTTCACGGGCGGTGGATTTGCGCTCGATCCGATCCCACAGTTCGCCTCCGTCGGCGTCGGGAAAGCCGCGCTGCGCAACCTGGCATTTTCTCTCGCCAAAGAATTAAAGCCGGACGGGATTCACGTCGGGACAGTGACAATCCAAGGAATGGTGAAGGCCGGCACGCACTTTGATCCGGATAAAATCGCGCAAAGATTCCTGGAACTTCATCGGCAACCGCCCGGGGCGTTTTCGCCGGAACTCAATTACAATTAATCATTCGCCGCCGCGTACTGCCGGCCTTTCCACTCCACCGATTTCCCGAGTAGATTGCGCAGAAACGCGCGCCATTGGATCGCGAGAAGTGCGAGGACGCCGAGCGGATGGAGGAGCGCGCTGATTAGCGGCTGCTCAAAACGGCGAAGCGATATGAATCTCGGTGTGAGTGCGCACACGACGGCGCACGCCGCGATAACCGAAACCGTGGGTGAACGCGTTATCGCAGACGCCAGAAGAATGAACGGCAGGACTTGTCCCCCAAATAATATGAGCGACATCGGCCCGATTGTTTTCGGCGCCGCGAGTCCCTCCGTTGCGTTCTTGCTCAGGCCGCTCCAAACCTCCGCGTTTTTGCGGTACATCCGGCAGGTGGCAAGATCGGTGGCGTCGAACAAATCTGTTTGAAAGCCAGCGACGCGAAATGCCCGCGGCAGCTTTAGGCCATCGTGGAGCGCGTTGTGAAATCCCGCGTGTCCGCCAGAGGCAAAGTACGGGTCGCGTTCGGCCACGAGAAGCTGACCGCACCCGGCGGAACAGGCGGGCGATGAATCGCGCCGTCGCATCATCGAGAGCGGCAGAAAGCCGAGCAACACGAAGTGAATCAGCGGCAGAAGTAGATAATCGGAAACCGTCCCCAGCTCCTGACGCGGAATCCCGCTGACGAGTTGGGCGCCGCTTTCCGACACAAAATCCGACAGGCGGACGAGCGCATCTGGCGCCAGACGAACGTCGGCGTCGAGAAATACGAGGAGAGCATTTCGCGCGTGCCCGGCGAGAATGTGGCAGGCATGCTGTTTGCCGCACCAGCCGGCCGGCAGAGGCGGTGCTGTTTCAAGCCGCACGCGCGCATCGCTGCGCGCAAAACCGCCGACGATCTCTGCAGTCGTGTCGGTGGAGCCGTCATCCAGGACGACCACTTCAAATTCGATACCGGCGTTGGCCAGGACTGCTCGAAGTGTCGGGTGAATATTTCGCTCCTCATCGCGAGCGGGTATTAAGACCGAAACGGCGGGCCGCTGCCGCGCCGGGCCGGAACGGATCGTTCGATAAAGTCGAAAATTAACGAGAAATAAGATGCATGGACCTGCCGCCAGCAGGAACGCGATGAACGCGATAACCGTCATTTGTCGCCGTGTTCGCGCACAAACTCTTCGCCGCGCAGCTTCGCTTTGGCCGCTCGATACCAATCATAGACTCCGCCCTGTCCCGCGCGACCACGCAGGATCACTTGAAACGCGTCCGGGTCGCGCCGCCGCGATTCGAGCGCGAGAGCATCCTGCGTCGCCTCAAGTTTATTTTTAAACAACGAAGTCCAGCCGTCGGCATCGCGCCCTTGAGTAATCACGATCGGTTCCCCGAAGCGGACCAGTATTTCCGGAAGTCGCTCTTCCCAGAAGACAAATTCCGCTGCCATCGGAACGAATAGAGCCTGCTCCGCTCGCGCGGCCAGATGTCCCAAACCCACTTCGAATGTCACTGGTCGTTCCCTTGCGTCTGCGAACCGACCCTGCGGTGTCAGCGCCAGAATGTGACTCGATTTTTGCAGGACAGATTCCGCCGTTCGCAAAAACTGAATGGCGCCTCGCGTCGTCTTTTTTTCCACACCAAAAAATCCCAGTCGCCCGAGAAGCCTATATCTCGTTAGGGCGTCAGCATCGATCGGTGAAAAAGAACGACGCGCCGGGAAAAATTCGGCTTTCAGGGCCAGCCACATCAGCGGATCCCACCAGGAAGCGTGATTACAAAAGATAACCAACGGCTGCTCGCAGTCGCGCGGAGGAAGCCCGGTGCGCGAAACGCGGAGCGAATGAAAATGGCGCCGCAGATATCGCTGCGAGTAGGCGGTGAACCACCGCGACAGCAGCGGCGACGTGGCCGGAAGATAATCTCGCTCGCTCACCGGCGCGTGGGCGGAGTCCCCTACCGCGGCGGCAGTCCGGCTTTGCATTTTCAAGCCAATGCCATTTCAGCCGCGACGGCAGTTTTAGCAGCGACGCCGTCCTGATCCAAAGTGTCGGCCGCGATCCAGCCGCTCATCATCACCATTGGCATGCCGGGTCCGGGATGCGCGGCACCGCCGGCCAGATAAAGCCCGCGCAAATCGGGCGAGCGGTTGCCGGGTTTGAACGCCCCAAGAAATCGTCCATGACTCGCCAGCCCGTAAATCGCGCCGTTCAAAACGTGATAGCGGTCGTGAATATCCTGCGGGGTCAACGCGCTCTCGGACACGATCCGTTCCTCAATGTCCGGCATTTTTCCCGTCCGCTTCAGCTTATCGAGAATCACTTTGCGATACGCCGGGAACATCTTTTTCCAGTCGTGATGCGACCGCAGATACGGCGTGTGGACGAGAACGTAAAGCGCTTCGCCGCCGGCGGGAGCGACTGCCGATTCGGTGCAGCTGGTGGCCGCAAGATAGCAGGTCGGATCGGGCGCAGGTTCGCCTTTTTGGTAGATCCAATCGAACTCCTCTTTCGGATCGTGGCTAAAAACGAAATCGTGATGCGCTAGGTGTTCGTAGCGCTCACGCAAGCCGAGATAGAGGACAACGCCCGAACAGGCTGGCTCGTAGCTGCGCCGCTTTTCAAATGCCTTCGCCGCCGGGCCGTCGATAAGCTCGCGATGCGTCCGCACCGAATCGCAATTTGAGATGAGCGCGCCAAGCTGAATTACCTCGCCCGTGTTCGTGCGAACGCCAGTCACTCCACCTTCGCGCGTCAGAATTTTCTCGATCGACGTCTCCGTTCGAATCTCGACTCCGAGTTCGCGGGCAAGCTTGGCCAGCGCGCGCGGCACCGCGCCGGTGCCTCCCATGGGATACCAAATTCCCTCGTCCGTCTGCATGTGCGCAATCCCGCACAAAACCGCCGGCGAATTATAGGGCGACGAACCGACATACTGCGTGAAGTGATCCATCATCTGCGCGACGCGCGCATCGGGCGTGTGTGAGCGAACGACGCCGGCAACACTTCGCCCCATCTTCATCGCCATCACGTCGCCGAGCATTTTCGGATCGAACGATGCCTTCAGCTCAAACATGTCGCGCAGCCCGCCGATCGGTTTGTAGAAAAAGAAACGCTCGGAAATTCCGCTCAGACGTTCCGCAAATTCAGCGAAACGTTTATAACCACCGCCCGAATCGTTGCCGGGCGAAAAGGCGTCGAGCCTTGCCGCCATCGCGTTGACGTTTTGCACGAGATCGAGCTGCGAACCGTCATCGAAAAAACAGCGCCACTGCGGGTCGAGCCGCACCAGTTCCAGGTAATCCTCGAGCCGACGTCCCGCTTCGGAAAAGATGCGCCGCAGCACCGACGGCAGCGTGACGATCGTCGGCCCCATGTCGAAACGGAATCCATCCTGCGTCAAGACCGCGGCTTTTCCGCCCAGCCATTCGTTCCGCTCGAAGAGAGTGACGCGATATCCGCGCGCCGCCAAAACGCACGCCGCCGCGAGTCCGCCGAGACCGCCGCCGACCACGCCGATTGGATGTGCGCTTCGATCACTCACGGCGGTTTCGCCCCCGGATCGATCGAAAAATTTGAATCACTGCCGCGAAGCGATTGCGCCATCCGTGGCCGTGTGCGGCGCGCAGATAAGCCGCGAAGATTTTTGCATCGCCACTCTGCGGCTCGTCCAAATGCGGATGCAAATTTCCGCTGCGAACGCTAATCGCCTTCGGCACTGTCATCTCCACCAATCCTTCCGCGCCGCGCGTGCTTCCGAAGCCGCTTCGCCCGCGGCCGCCGAACGGAATTCGCGGATCCGCCGTCGGCACGATGAGATCGTTGATGACCACGACGCCCGCGCGAACCTTTACGGCCAGCGCCTGGGCAGCGCCTGCATCCCGGCTAAAAATCGTCGCCCCCAGCGCGTATGGACATTGCGCCGCGAACGCGAGCGCCTCGTCGTCGTCCGCCACCTCGATGATTGAAAGCACCGGCGCAAAAATGTCTTCCCGAACCAGACGCATCGAGGACTTCACACCCCTTAAAATCAGCGGCACCGAAAGTTGACCATCGGCCTGAATGCTGCCCGCAATGAAGTCTGCACCGGCAACTAATGCGTCGGTCACACAACGGAGGAGCAGCGGATAGACGATGCGCGCATTTTCAAATGTCGACGCCTGCAGCTGCGCCTCGAGATTCGACGCGAGGCTATGATGCACAAAAACGCGGCGGGGCGCGATGCAGGTAGCGCCATCGTTCAAACGCAATCCGAAACGAAGAGCGCGCACCACGATATCAAGATCGGCGTCCGCGCGCACAAAGAGAGCATCGCAACCCGACAACTCCACCGTTGCGGGTGTCAACGATTTCGCGCAGAGCTCAAGAACCGCTTCGCCCGTTTTGGCACTACCCGTGAGAATTACTTTATCGACGCCAGCGGCGATCGCGGATTGCGCCGCCGTCGCATCTTCCGCCAGGACTGCGAGAAGGCCTGGCGGCAACCCCGCGCGCGAGAAAATTTCCACGAACGCTTTGGCAGCGGCGCTTCCGCCGTCGCCCGGTTTGATGATGGCGGCGTTGCCAGCCGCGAGCGCCTGCAACGCCTGCACCGCGGGAAGGAAAAGCGGATAATTGCCGGGCCCAATGATGAGAATCAGACCACGAGGCTCGCGCTGGATTTCGCTGCGGACTCCTGCCAGCCACAGTGGTCGCCCGCGCGATCCAAGTCGACGCGGGTGCAGGATGCGCGCGCCCTCTCGCTCCAAAAATCGGCACGCGTCTATGAGCGGAAGCACCTCCGCGGTCAGCGTTTCTGCGACTGGACGATCGCGCGACATGTTCGCGGATTGGACGACGGACATCGCCTCTTCCGCAAGGATGACTCTCGCCTTCCGCACGATGCGTAGTCGTTGCGTGATCGGAACTTTCGCCCACTGTCGTTGCGCGACGCGGGCCGAGTCGATCGTCCGTTGGACGCGCTCTGCCTGAGCGTTCGTGTCGACAAACGGGACAACCGCATTCATGCAAAAGTTGGCTCAGCCGTTTGCTGCGGCGTCGCCAACTTAGCGGGCGCACTTGTGGGTGTTGCCCAATCGACGTCGACACCGAAATCCTCGAGCAAAAGCCGCGAACTGATGCGCGCGCTTTCAAAGATTACCGGCAGTCCACTGCCCGGATGAGTCCCACCTCCGACGAGATACATTCCATCCAAATCTTCGAAGCGATTATGCGGCCGCAGGTGCAGCATCTGACTGAGCGTGTGCGCAAGATTAAAAGTCGCGCCGCGATAAACTTCGTAGCGCGTGTCCCAGTCCGCCGGCGTGATGACGCGCTCGTAACGGATCCGCGATTCAACATCGTGAAATCCAAGTTTCGCGATTTGTCTCAACATTAAATCCCGGAAACCATCACGCTCCTTGGACCAGTCGACATTGGCATGCTGGTGCGTAACGGGTGCGAGAATATAAAGCGCGCTGTGGCCGGCCGGCGCGAGCGTCGGATCGGTCACACTCGCGTTTTGCACGTAGAATGAAGGATCGCTGCTGAGCACATGCTGGTTCTCAATTTCGTTCAGGTTCCGCTCGTAATTTTCCGAGATGTGAATGTTGTGATGCGGCAGGTTGTAGCGGCCTTCGATCCCGAGATAGATCATGAAGGTCGAGCATGAATACTTCTTCTGCGCGAGCTTACGATCCGTCCAGCGACGTCGCAGTTTATCGGGCACGAGTTTCTCCATCGCACGCGCGAAGTCCGCGTTCACGACCACTGCGTCGGCCTGGTAAATACCATTTCCGGTGCGAACTCCCGTCGCTTTTCGATTCTCAAATAGGATCTCCTCAACTGGTTCGTTGAGGTGAATCTCGACGCCGCGCCGTTGCGCAACGCGTGCCATCGCCGCGGTGATTGCCGCGCAACCTCCCACCGGATGCCAAACGCCGTGCTCGTACTCGAGGAAGCTCAGGATGCTGAAAAGACTCGGGCACCGAAACGGAGACATGCCGAGGTATTTCGATTGAAAACAAAAGGCGAGCCGCACCCGGTCGTCGCTAAAAAATCGCTTTAGGTAAGTATCGAGCGATTGATGCGGCCGCAGCATGGGCAGCATCTTTAGAAGGCGTTCGTTGATCAGACTGCGCCAGCTCTCGAACGAGGTCTCAAGGCAGGGCTCCATCAACGCGAGCTTGGTGCGATTCTCCGAGAGAAATTTTTGAAATCCCGCGGCGTCCTTCGGCGATAACGTCGCGATCTGCGCTTCCATGCGAGCGATATCGGGCGTGCAATCCATCTCGCCGCCCGCGCCAAATTGAATGCGATATTGCGGATCGAGACGGACCAGCTCGACCTCTTCCCGAAGCTCGGCGCCCGCGACGCGGAAGATTTCCTCCAGCACGCGCGGATAGAGGAAAAAGGTTGGGCCAAGATCAAACTTGTAACCCTCGGCCTCGATACTCGATGTGCGCCCGCCGACAATCGGAAGTCGCTCAATGATCCGGACCCTGACGCCTTTGCTCGCGAGCAGGATCGCCGATGCCAGTCCACCGGGACCTGCGCCGACAATGAGCACCTCTTTCATGACACAGATCTTACGACCTAGAACTTCGTCCGGACGCCGCAGGCGCGCAGTGCACACCAGCCGCGCACGGCTTCGAAGGCGAGGAACGCCGCACTCGCGAAAAGTGCGATGCTTACCCAGAAGTTAAAATGGAAGAGAAACAGACCTGCCATACCACAAACGATGGCTGCGCCACCGCGCATAAGGCGGCCCTTCCTGTCAATATTCCGCTGCATAAATAAGTGGGATCGATTGAGGCGCGCTTAGCTTAAACCAAATTTACCCGCGCTAACGCAGGATCATCGCTGGTGCTCGTCCGAACCGGTTCCCTGGAACCCCGCCTTGAGGGCTTCGTCAGTCTTTGCTTCCTCCATCGCTTCGTAAAGACCTTTACAAACAATTCCGGTCACCACGATTCCGAAAGCGAAGATGGGGAAAATGTATTCAAACATTACCGCCCTTTCGTGCGACCGCGTTTGCCAGTAGCACCAGGCGAACGCCGACCCAGAGCGCAAGAATACTCGGAACCCAGAGACCGACGAAGACGCCGTAATCACGATTCACGAGGAACCAAAGGCCCACGCTAACGACGAGGCTGGAAAATGCGGCGAGGAGGAAGGGGCGATCGATTTTGCTAAACATAAATGGGCGTAATTGAATGGATTGAAGCCGCTATTGGCTATATTTTGTCTAATATTGTCAAACTATTTTATGTTTATTTCACGTCCTTAATTCCTAGGATTAACGGCAGCTTCTAACCTATCGAGTTGTATTTTGTATAGCTTCTGTCTATCTTTCGGATATGGAGAGCGTAGATCACCTGATCCACGTGGCGTCCAAAAGGAGCGGCCTTTCCGTCCACGTCATCCGCATCTGGGAAAAACGCTATCGCGCAGTCCAGCCCAGGCGCACCGAATCAAACCGACGCCTCTACTCGGAGAGCGATATCGGGCGTCTCAATCTTCTGCGGCGTGCAACCGAGGCGGGGCACAATATCGGGAATGTGGCGACGCTCTCGACCGATGATCTGCAATCGCTCGTTGGAGCCGCCGCGCCCCACCGCGATCAAGCCGACGCGGAATCTCCGGCGCAAAAACTCCACGATGCAGGCCTGCAGGCCGTCAGGGAATTCGATGGACGCGAACTGGACGAGCAGCTCCGCAACGCTCTGGTCAGTCTTGGCCACCAGGGGCTGCTTCGTCAGGTCGCTGCGCCCTTGGCCCACTCCATCGGAGAACTCTGGCGCTCGGGCTTTGTCACCGCAGCACACGAGCATTTTCTCACCGCCAGCCTGAAAGTTTTCCTGGGAAATCTCGCCGGGCAGTTTGCCGCATCGGCCATCGCCCCCGCGATCGTGATTGCAACCCCCGCGGGACAACTGCACGAGCTTGGCGCGGTCATGATAAACGCCGCCGCCGCCCAGGTGGGCTGGAGGGCAACTTACCTCGGAGCCAGCCTGCCCGCGGCCGAGATCGCGGGAGCCGTCGTGAAAACCGGCGCCATCGCAGTGGCCATCAGCATCGTCTATCCGGACGACGATCCTCACCTTGCGCAGGAGTTAACGAACCTCGGCCGATGTCTGCCGGCTAACGTTACGATTTTTAGCGGAGGACGTGCGGCTGCGGCCTACTTGAAGACACTGGAAGCGATCAAGGCCGTGCAGCTTGACGATTTCGAAGTCTTTTCGCGTCAACTCGACCTGCTGCGCCGAAACGTAAGGACTTGATTGCGCGTCCGCCTTTCGCGCGCAGCACCGTTTCGTAGATTGCCAGGATGCCGCGCGAGCGCACTTCCAGCAAAATTCGTTCAGCGGCCAAACGCGGTCCATCTCTCGCCCGTGTCATCGTTCTGGTTGACCAGGAACCACTGCGCCATACCGCCGCCGGTCGTTGCACAGAGGCAATGCTTCGCCTCGAGCGGGCCCGCACCGGATGGCACCGCTTTGAACGCAAGGACAAACCGGCCTTCGTGCGCTGGCGTGCCCGCGAGTTCGGCGCGCTCCTGACCAAGGCCCGAGAAGTCGAAACGCAGATTCGCGAAGGCCAGGAGCTGGTGCACGAAGTGGAGATGGAAATGCGCCGGGGCTTTCAGGATGCGCACACTGCCTATCAACGCGTCATGTTTCGCCGCGGTCATCCTGCCGAAGCTGTCGATAGCTATACCGACACCTCTGCGCCATCGGACACGAGCCGGAAGCTTAGTGAATTTGAGCAGGAGGCGCTCTTTCAGGAATGGGTCCGGCAGGCACTTGGCACCAACCCCGAGAAAATGGATGACGAAGCTTACTCCAGTTCTTTCGAAGCCTTTAAGTCACATATGTTTAGCGTGCCTATCGTGGAACCGCGTCCCCGTCACAATCCCAATCCGCCGCGACGGGAACACGTGGAAGAGGGACCCGAAGAAAGAGAACTAGCAAGCCCCGTCGATGCCCGGATCAAAGAGCTCTACCGAATTCTCGTTAGACGTCTGCATCCCGATCTGCGCGCAAATGGTGACACCGCCGTCTCGTCGATCTGGCATGAGGTGCAGGAAGCCTACGCCGCAGGCGACGTCCCGCAGTTGGAGATCCTCCTGGCCCTGAGCGACATCAAGGTCGATTACGGGAACAGCGCGACGAGTCTCGGTCAGATGCAGGCTTTACTAAACGAACTGGAGCGGGCGCTGATTGCGCTGGAGAAAAGTCTGCACGAAGCCGAGGATGAGGACGCTTGGGATTTTGCGGAACAGGGGCCTAACGAAGAATTGCGCGTCCGTCTGGAGCGGCAGCTAAAATCTGACCTCTCGCATCGCATGGCTCGCCTTGAACTTCTTGACACCACGATCGCGGAATGGGCCAGAGGTCCAGTGGCGAATCGCAAGGTAAGGTAACGCCAGTTCGTATACTAGTGCCAGGTATCGAATAAAACAGGCGAGGCACGACCAAAAGCTAGTAAATAAGCAAAAGTGCAAATAGTGAGCACCGACCCCTATTTCCCCTCAGATTGCCGCGGGTCGGATCACTCATCACCGACATCCGGCCTCTGGAATCGTAGCTGTAGCGGACGTCATAGGTTCCGCCGGTGCTCGAACTGCCAGTGCCGTCAATGTTCATTTCGGTCATGCGCCCGGCATTCCCGGTGCCGGTATCGTAGGCATATTGCACCGTTTGGGTGCCGCCTCCGACGAGAAGCGGGAGCAGAGTAAACTGTCCATTGTGAGGACTGACCCCTATTCTCCTCCTCAATGCAACCCTACACTGACCCCAATTCTTCCCTCTCACCCCAATTCTTCCCTCGAAAAAGTGCAAAAAGTTAACACCGGCCGCTATTTCTTCTCCCGCGTCGCCGTCAATGACCCTGCGAGTCGCTGCCACATAGATCGTCGATGTATAGCTTATTTTCTTCCGCAGCACCGACGAGAATACCACGTTGAAGTGCGACGTGGGCAATTGCATCACGGTACGCGTA
>JBBQHM010000058.1:0-13490 GCA_038323965.1 Chthoniobacterales bacterium
GCGGAAGCGCTGAGCGTAATGACGTTCTTCCCGGCGAAGCAATTCGTGACGCCGGCGGATAAGCTGAATCGCGCGCTCACGACGATCCGCGCCGAGCTCGATGATCGCATCAAGGTTCTCGAATCACAGGGGCGCTTGCTCGAAGCGCAACGGTTGAAAATGCGCACCGAATACGATCTCGAGATGCTGCAGGAAATGGGATTCTGCAATGGGATCGAGAACTACTCCCGTCACTTGAGCGGACGTGAGCCGGGTTCCCGGCCGTTTACGTTGCTCGACTTCTTCCCGAAAGATTTCCTTCTCGTGGTGGATGAATCGCACGCGACGATCCCGCAGATCGGCGGGATGTACGAAGGGGATAAGTCGCGCAAATCGGTGCTGGTCGATTACGGCTTCCGGTTACCGAGCGCGATGGATAATCGGCCGCTCAATTTCCCCGAGTTCATGAAGCTCACCAATCAAATCGTCTACGTGAGCGCAACGCCGGCGGAGTTCGAGATCAAGAACAGCATAGTGGGTAACGAGGGTTATGCACCGCATAAACGTTCGCGCATCGGCGAGGACGAGACGGTGCCGTTTATTCTACCCGGAGGGACGAGCTCCCGTTCGTCCGCGGACGTGCAGAAGCACGTCCCTCCGCGCGGATTCGTCAGCCGCACGGATCAGCCGCCCGCGGAATTCGACGTCTCCACTCCGGGAAAGCCGCTCGTGGTGGAGCAGATCATCCGGCCGACCGGCCTGCTTGATCCGCGGATAACAATCCGACCGCTCAAATCGCAGATCGATGACACAATGGAGCTCTGCCGACAGCGTGTGGAACTGCAGGAGCGCGTGCTGGTCACGACGCTGACGAAACGCACCGCGGAAGATCTTGCGGACTACCTGCGCGATGTCGGATTGAAAGTTCGCTACCTTCATAGTGACATCGACACCATCGAGCGCGTGGAAATCCTGCGCGGACTCCGCGCGGCCGACTTCGATATTCTGGTCGGCATCAATCTACTGCGTGAAGGACTCGATCTGCCGGAAGTTTCGCTCGTCTGCATTCTCGATGCCGACAAGGAAGGATTCCTGCGCTCGCAGACTTCACTGATTCAAACCGCCGGCCGCGCCGCGCGCCATATCAATGGCGAAGTGGTTTTGTTTGCCGACACGATCACGCAAAGTATGGAAGCGCTGATCTCGATCTCAGATTATCGCCGCACCAAGCAGATGGAGTATAACGAGAAATATGGAATCACTCCGCAGACCGTCCGGCGCGCGGTGCAGGAAAGCCTGCATACCCTCCTGAAGGGCCGCCAGGTTGCGGCCGCGGTGATTAACGAAGCTGGCGGCAATTTTGATCTCTCGGAACTCCTGCGCGAGCTCGAGGACGAGATGCAACGCGCCTCTGCCAATCTTGAGTTCGAGCGGGCGGCGTTGTTACGCGATCAGATCATGGAAGTGAAAGACGGCACCGGGCTATCGAAGATTGAGCCAAAGAAGCGTCCGGTAAAATACACGCGAAATAACGGACGGCGGCGCTCGCGCGTTTAGCGCTCTGTCATCCTGAGCGAAGTCGAAGGACCTCTCCAAAGGTCACACGTTTCGCTGCGCGAGAGATAAAAACGCAGCACGCGTAGGGCCGATTAAGTAGCACTGAATCGCGTGACCATATCGCCGCGTGAGAGGTCCCTCGACTTCGCTCGGGATGACAAAGGTGGCGCGACGCGTCACAATGTTGCGATGCCGAAGACGAAACCTGCCGCCAGCACCGCCGACGTTTTCGCGATTGTCGGTTCGGATGAATCGACGGTGAAACGCGAGGCCAAGGAGCTGGCCGCGATGCTGACGCCGGCTGATTCCGGCGAGTTCGGGAGCGACACTATCGATGGAGCGTTCGAGAACGTGGATGGCGCAGTGGATGCGATTCGATCGACCGTGGCGGCGATACAAACATTGCCGTTTTTCGCAGGCAAACTCGTCTGGCTCAAAAACGTGAGCTTCCTCAGCGATTCACGCACCGGCAGCTCGGTGTCAGTGCAGGAAGCGCTGCAGGATTTAGCGGGCGCCATCGCGGAGCCACTGCCACCGAATGTCCGCTTTCTGGTTAGCGCGATAGATGTCGATAAACGCCGTTCGTTCTACAAAACTTTAACGAAGCGCGCCGATATTCGGGTCTTCGATAAACTCGATGCGTCCCGCAGCGGCTGGGAAGAAGACGCGGCGGAACTGGTGCGGCGCCGCGTGGCGGATCGCGAACTTCGCTTCGAACCGGATGCGCTGGACCTGTTTGTGCTTCTTACCGGCGGCGACGCGCGGCAGATCGATAACGAACTCGAGAAGCTGGAGTTATTCGCCGGAGCGGAGAAACAGATTCGGATCGAAAACGTTCGCGCACTGGTGCCTTTGTCCCGCAACGGTGTCATCTTCGAGTTGAGCAATGCCTTGTCGGCGCGCGATCTCGGCCGCGCGCTGAAACTCGTGCGCCGCCTCCTCGACCAGGGCGAAAGCGCGATCGGAATCCTGCTCGCGTCGATTGTTCCTACGGTCCGAAATTTACTCCTCGCTAAGGATTTGATGGAACGTCATCGCGTCCCACGCCCGTCGATGCCCTTCACTTTCGGCAAAACGCTGGAGCGTTTGCCAGTCGAGGCGACCGCACATTTACCGCGCAACAAAACAGGAACGATCAACGCGTTCGGCCTCGGCTTCGCCGCGCAGAATGCACATCGCTTCGAGACCAAGCGACTGGTCGACGGGATGCAGGCCTGCCTGGAAGCGAACGTGCAACTTGTCAGTTCGCAGCTCGACCATCGGGTCCTGCTGACCGAACTGATGGTAAAACTTCTCGGCGACTAAACGGTCTCGCCGACCTGCTTGCGCGCCATCGGTCCAATATACGGAATGTCCCAGCGCACGCCGCTGAAAGCCTTGATCATCGCAATGACCATGACCACGAAGAGCGCGAGATGGACGAACATCACGATAAAAATCCAAAGTGCGGCAAAGAAGCCGCCGATACCCGGAATCGCCCAGAGCAACGCGCGGACAATGCTGGATGCGATATTGAAGAGGATCCACGCTGCGCCGAAGAGAATGGATTGCATGGCGTAGAAACGCACAAAGTTATCGCGCTTCTCGAGCAGGTAGAAAATGATGCCACCGATGAGAGGAAAACAGGCCAGCGCGGCTGCGACGTTTGATGGAAGACCTGTCGAACCGGAAGAGGCTGTAGTCATGGGCGTAGGAGAAATGGGTGGCGGCGCACTCTCAGGCATGGGCGGAGGCGGCGTTACCGGCGGTGGATCAAGTGGATCAGCCATGTTGTGGTGCGACAGAATACACGGGGTCGCCACCAAGTGAACACCGAAGTTGTAGAGATTACTGCCGGCTCGACCAGGTATCAGGCGATGGTCGGAGAGGGACTGATCGATCGCGCGGGCGACTTGCTCACGGGCGTGATGCGCGGCCGCCGTTGCGCGATCATTGCTGATACCAATTCAGCCCCGATGTTTGCCCAACGTCTCGAGGTGAGTCTCGCTGCCGCAGGTTTTGCATCGGCGCGATTCACGATGCCGGCCGGCGAGCAGTCCAAGACGCTGGTGAACGTCGGGCGCATTTGTGACGAAATGATCGCCGCCGGTTTTGATCGCAGTGCTTTCGTCATCGGATTGGGCGGTGGCGTGGTCGGCGACGTCTCCGGTTTCGCCGCGGCGGTTTTCAGTCGCGGCATCGCGCATGTGCAGGTGCCGACCACGCTGCTGGCGATGGTCGATAGCGCAATCGGTGGGAAATGCGGGGTGAACGCGAGTGCGGGTAAAAATTTAATCGGCGCGATTCACCAGCCGCGTCTGATTCTGGCGGATACGAGCACGCTCACGACGTTACCCGATCGCGAATTGCGCCAGGGGATGGCGGAGATTGTGAAGCACGCCATCATCCGCGACGCGACAATGTTTGTGCAGCTCACCCGGTCATCCCGAGCGAAGCGAAGCGGAGTCGAGGGACCCCGCGGCGATACCAGCAGCGACACTCCGCTTTCGGCCACGGGGTCCCTCGGCTTCGCTCGGGATGACCTGATTTCCTTGATCAAACGGAATATCGAAATCAAGGCGGGCATCGTGGCGGCTGATGAACGTGAGACGAGCGGAGCGCGCGCGGTTTTGAATTTCGGGCATACGATTGGTCACGCGATTGAACGAGCGGCTAATTACGAACTGCTGCGGCATGGCGAAGCGATCAGCATTGGGATGGTGGCGGCATGCAACGTATCGATGAAGCGCGCCGGGTTGAGCGAGCGGGAACGGGACGATGTTAGAGGGCTGCTCGATTCGCTGAAACTCCCGACGCAGTTGCCAGCGGCTGTCTCTCGCGCAGCGGTCTTCGACGCCGTCCGCTTCGATAAAAAGTTTCACGGCGGCGAAGTGCGGTTCGTCGTCACGCCGCGAATCGGTGAAGCATTCCTGTCCAAAGACGTCACGCTGGAAGATATCCGCGACGCGATCGCCGGACTGTAGGGCGGGGCCGCTGACCCCGCCTTTCCAACGAGGACGGTTATTGCCGAAGGCGGGGTCAGCGACCCCGCCCTACAGCGCGAATCCTGCGATTGGCCCGGACATATTC
Source organism: Chthoniobacterales bacterium (assembly GCA_038323965.1). Lineage (GTDB taxonomy): Bacteria > Verrucomicrobiota > Verrucomicrobiia > Chthoniobacterales > UBA10450 > JBBQHM01. Next base: position 4,606 of record JBBQHM010000058.1, read on the forward strand.
TTCCAGTCCATCGGCGACACCCTTTGCGTATTCGCGGAAAATACTCGGGCGTTGGACGCCGTTGATAGCGCGCGTCCCCTCGTAATCACCCGCCTGCACGCGGGCGAAGACCTCATTGCTGTTCATGACGTAGGGCTCGAAATAAACGACCGGACATTTGTAAACGCGCGTCGCGAGCAAGTTCCGCGCATAGACGTATCCGCTGGCGCCGACTTTCACGACGGTGTCCTTCGTGTATTCGTAGCGCGGCAGCCCTGATTCGCGCGCCAGAATCTCGGCCATTTTATCCGCCAGCGGCAGTTCTTCGTCGTAGGAACGACTAAGAAGTTTGCGCAGCATCTCGAAACGCTGATCGTCGCTCTCAAGTTCGTCGGGCAAATACGAACCGTTCACGAGGACGTGAAAATGATTTTTATCCGTGAGCGTCGGGGCCTTGGGGTCGCCCCATTCTTCGGCATTAAAATGCAGGCAGAGCACGAGATCAGGCTGCAATTCTTCATTCACTTTCCGCGCGCGATAACGGATTTCGCTTTGCCGATAAAACAACAGCTCGCTTTGCCACTGCACGCTGTTTGCCTTAGCCGGGTCGTCGGCGTTCGCATATTTGTCGGCCGGATCGGTGACGCCGTTTTTCTTTAGAACTTCGCGCGCGACATCGCGGAAATCGACGGGACGCTTCGTCGTCGCCGGTGCATTTTTACTGCGCACAAAAGTGACGGTCGCCCCAAGCGCGCGCAGCTGGCGGGCGAGGATCTTCGAGACAACCAGCGTCATCTCCCCTTCCATGACCGGCTTGCTCTCGCCGACCTGAAACCAGCGCTCCTCCATTTTCGCCCACCTGCCGCCGATGTGTCCCGGATCGAGCGCGATGCGCAACCCCAGGAGCGGTTTGGACGTACGCGCGGCCGGCAATTTGTCGATGCGACGCCAGAATTGCGACGGCAATTTGCGCGGAGTTTCGTCGGCAAACCGCAACGTGAAAAAAGTCTGTGCCGCGCGGTCTTTTACGATTCGCGCGGCGTCATCGTCGATCTGAATGAGATCGCCGTAGCCGCGCGTCCCGTAAACGGATTGGAGCAGCCGCACAAAATCGTCGTGCGTGATGGTTTCCTGGTAACGCTGGAGAGAACTCCAGCGCGGGGTTGTCGCCAGCGGGCTTAAGTTAGCCGCCGCGCAGGCGGAACTCGCAGCCAGGAACGCGATCGCAAAACGAAGTCGAAACATCGAGGGGTGGACTTCATTTTTCATTACGACGATGATTCACAAATGCTAACGATACTTTTTCTGGGCGACATCGTCGGCGAACCGGGACGTTCCGCGGTCATCGCGAGATTGCCCGAACTGCGCGAAAAGTACGCGCTCGATTTTATCGTGGTGAACGGTGAGAACGCCGCGGCCGGTCGCGGCATCACGGGGAAGATCACGATCGATCTTCTCCGTGCCGGCGTCTCGGTGGTGACCACGGGCGATCACATCTGGGACCAGAAGGACATTTATTCCTACATCGATTCGGAGCCGCGACTCCTGCGTCCCATCAACTACCCGCAAGGCGCGCCCGGCAACGGTTCCATTGTGCTCGACACCGCGAAGGGGAAGATCGGCGTGATCAATGTGCAATGCCGCACTTTCATGCAGCCGATTCTGGAGAATCCATTTGCAGCTTTGGACCTCGCCGTCGCGCAGATGCGCGATGAAACGCGGACGATCATCGTGGATGTACACGGCGAGACGACGAGCGAGAAAATTGCGGTGGGTCACTTTCTCGATGGGCGAGTTTCCGCCGTCTTTGGAACTCACACCCACGTGCAGACGGCGGACGAGCAGCTTCTTCCCCGCGGCACGGCCTTCATCTGCGATGCGGGAATGTGCGGACCGGTGAATTCAATTCTTGGTCGCGCCGTCGAACCGATCGTGCACCGATTCGTTAACAACCTGCCGGCTCCGTTTCCGGTAGCGCGGGGCGAAGTCCGCCTGCGCGGTGCCTTAGTGCAGGTCGATGAAATCACGGGCCAAGCGATATCTATAGGTCGCGTCGACGAAGCGGGCGAAACGGAGCAGGAAGTATTGTCGCAGTCCGCCGATGCTTTCAGGCACGAATCAACCGTGACAACAGCCTGAGCCTGTGGACATTTGCGAACAGCTAAATCGTCGACACATTCGAGAACTCAATACCATGCGCTACACAAGATTTTTCAGCTTATTGACGGTAACACTTCTCGCGCTTTTGGCAGTTCGACAGGCCGTAGCGCAAGGTAACCAGGAGGCTGCGAATGCAGCCAAGGAAGGGATGGAGGCAACGCAAGGCAAGGACTGGAATCGAGCGGTCGAGGCCTTCAAGAAAGCGAGCTCGATGGACGAAAAGTACGCGCCGAATCTCGCGGCCGTATTACAGCAGCGCGCTGCAGTTTATGTTTCACAGCAGAAATTTCCTGAGGCGATTGGCGATTACAGTCAGGCGATCAAGATTAAAGCGGACGGCGATACGCTCGAGCGACGCGCTTATGCATTGATGCAGATGAAAGATTACGATCACGCGCTTGGCGATTATACGGAAGCCATCAAGCTGGAGCCGAAAGATCCGAAGCATTATTTGCTGCGCAGTTACATTCTGGAACTGAAAGGCGACGTCAAAAACGGAATCGCGGATTGCGATTCGGTCCTCAAACTGCAGGCGAACAATCCGGAAGCGATGAGCCGCAAAATGCGCCTGCAGAAGCGCGCGCAGCTCGCCAGTCAGGCGACGCCGCCACCGATGCCGAACGGGCCGATCGCGAATCCTGCGTTACAAAAAGCGGCAACCGCGACTCCAACGCCCGCTGCGCCGGCGAAGCCTTAGCGGCTACGCGTCCGCGTCGTTGTCGTCTTCACTGCCTTCAGCGTCGTTCTCGGCGCCGGCCTGATTCATATAACGCGGTTTGCGTCGCGCTGCCGGCAGTGGTGATAACGTCATCGTAACGTTGCGACCGGCGATCTTTGGTTCCATCTCGACCTGGGACATTCCGGCGAGATCGCCTTTCACGCGTTCCATTAATTGCATCCCGAGTTCCTGGTGCGCCATTTCGCGACCGCGGAATTGCAGCTGCACGCGGACCTTGTTCGCCTTGTCGAGAAACTCTTCGCCGTGACGAATTTTCGTCAGGTAATCGTGCGCGTCGATGTTCACCCGAAACTTGATTTCCTTGAGCTTGGTTCCGGAGGATTTCTTCTCCTTCTCCTGCTTGGCGATGTCATAGCGATACTTGCCGAAATCGACAATTTTGCAGACGGGCGGATTTGCCGTCGGCGCGACTTCGACGAGATCGAGACCGAGAGTTTGCGCCTTGCGGATGGCGTCGCTCAACTTCATGACGCCCAACTGTTCGGCAGTTGTCCCTACAATGACCCGGACTTCGCGAGCGCGAATACGGCCGTTTACACGAATTTGCTGTTGCAGATTAAATCAAAGTTCCGAATCGACGAGACAGGAGTGCACCGCTTCGTCGTCTGTACTATTCGCAATTTCCGGCCACCCAATTTTGAGCGCCGGGCACTCATTCAACACCACGGCTGCGAGGACCGCGCTGAAGAGTCTGCGAAAACGCAAACCAGTCGCAAGTAGTAGGCGACAATCGAGGAGTATCAAGGTGAATCGTTACTCAGCAGGTGGCGCGCCGAAATGCGCTGCATGCGCCCGGTAGGCCGCCAGATCATCCAGCATGACGTCGAGCGTCGCCGCGAGCGGTTCGATCTTGGCGAATCCGGAGAACACGGCGCGATCGCCAATCTCACTATCGATCACAAAGGTCGGACGTTGGGTCACATTCAACGCGTGAAACTCCGCGGTCGTTGCCCGGATGCGCTGCTCTACCAAGGCGGACTTGGCGCATTCGAGCAGATGTTTTGGCTCGAGCCCTCCCGCTGCTGCTGCCATCTCCGCCGCGACTTCCCAGCGTCCCGTCATCTTGCCATCGCGTAATCCACCAGTCGCGATCGCGAGTCGAACTCGATCGTCCCTTACGCCGAGTTCACGTGCCGCTTCCGCCACGGCGTTGGGCGCGAGATATTCCGCCGGACCAAACTCATACCATTCCGTACGAAGCATAAACGGCGAACGATTCATCATGCCGCTCCGCCGATAGAACCATGCTTCCTGCGCGCGTGAGACCGGTAGCGCCTCCTTGTTCATCAGCGCGATTTTCCAATCAAACTCTACCCGATCGGCGAACCGGCGTTGCAGTTCCGCCCACGCCGGTTCGGCCCAGAAACACCATGACGACGCGACGTCGAGATAATTAGTGATCTTCAATTGCACGCTCAGCTTTTCGCAGAAATCTCGACCCGATGAAAAGACCAATTGCTGCCACGTGACGATTCCCCGTGGCGTGCGACTATTGCCGCTGCCGCCATGGAATTGAATCAGCTGCTTTTGTTTCTCACGGTCGCTTCGTGTCTGGCAGTGATTTTTCGCGCAGTCCGTTCACCGACGGCCGTGCCGTGGCTCGCTGCGGTAGGTGTTCTGGTCGCCAGCGGCGGAGCGTGGATCTTCGCCAGGGGTTACGCCGGCTACGTTTCCTTCGGTGCGTGGTTTTTACTGCTGCTCATCCCGGCAATCATCCGGAATCCACGTTCGTTTCGACGCTTTCGGCCGCATGGAATCACGCCGGTCGTCCTGACTCTGGTGCTGTTGAATGTCGCAATGTTCACCCTCGAGCTGGTAAAAACCGGACCCGATCTACGTGCGCTGCTCCTCGGATATGACGCCCCGCGCTTTAATCTCGCCCTGCACACGCTGGGTGAAGTCGATCCCATCTACGTCGTCGCTTTCCATCAGTACTGGCGGCTCATTGCCGCGCTCTTCCTGCATTACGGCGCACTCCATCTCATTTTGAATCTCCTTGGTCTTTACGTGCTGGGCCCGGCCTTTGAGATCGAGGTCGGCGCGATCCGATTTCTCGTTATTTACATGCTCGCCGGCCTGGCCTCCACCGGCGGCGTCGTCCTGCTGATGCGATATGGCGCGATCGCTCCCGCCGAGCTCGTCGGCGCCTCCGGATCGATCATGGGAATCATAGGCGCCTGGGGCGGCTACTTATTGCGCAACCGTCATGCGCCGCTCGCCCGCCAGCGACTCATGAACATCTTCTTCATCGTCGCGACGCAGGTGATCTTCGATATGTTAACTCCGCGGGTCAGCATGTCCGCCCATCTCTGCGGCCTGGCGACTGGCTTCATCCTCGGATTAATCCTGGCGCACCCGGCCCGATCAACGCCACGGTTCGCAGGCAAACTGGCGTAGAAGTTGCGATGATTACTTGCCGCGCGCGGTTTTGCTGACAGAATCCCGCCGTTTTTCCGGCCCATCCCTTATGCCGAACTTTCAATCCTATAACGTCGTTCCCACCCTTCCCGCGCCGCTCGAGCCACTGCGGGAAATGAGTTTTAACGTCTGGTGGACTTGGGAGCCATCGGCGCGTCGCCTCTTCCGTCACCTTGATCCCGAGCTCTGGGATCGGACGAATCACAATCCGGTGCGCATGCTCCAACTCTCGCGGCAGGCGCGCCTCGAGGAGCTTGCGACCGACAAAAGTTTTCTGCGCGAAATCACCACTGTGCACGACGCGTTTTCCAAATACATCGCGCGCCAGGATACCTACGGGAAAACAGGCGCGGGCGCCGCGCTCCAGAAACCTGTCGCCTACTTCTCCGCCGAATTCGGATTCCACGAATCGATCCCTAACTACTCCGGCGGCCTTGGCATCTTATCGGGCGATCATTGTAAATCAGCCAGCGATCTCGACCTGAACTTCGTCGCGGTTGGCCTCCTTTATCGGCATGGCTACTTCCGCCAGGAGATCGATCGCGAAGGAATTCAGCACGCGATAAGTCTAAACCAGAATTTTCATCACCTGCCGATCCGTGAAGTGCGCGCTGGTGACGCGCCGTTGCTTATCTCGGTGCGCGTCCTTGATCGCGATGTGCGCGCCAAGGTCTGGCAACTGCATGTCGGCAGGATCGATCTCTACCTTCTCGACACCGACATTCCCGAGAACAACGCTGAGGATAGGCTCATCACCGCGGAATTGTACGGCGGCGATCTCGAGATGCGCATGCGGCAGGAAATCGTGCTCGGAATCGGCGGCGTGCACGCGCTCAATGCGCTCGGCATCGAACCCGAAGTCTTCCACATGAACGAGGGACATTCTGCGTTCCTCGGCCTGGAAAGAATCCGCCGGTTCATCCGGGATAAACAGCTCGATTTCTACTCGGCGGTCCAGGTGGCGGCTTCGGCCAATATCTTCACCACGCACACGCCCGTGCCCGCCGGCAATGACGCCTTCCCGCGCGAGATGATGCGGAAATATTTCGGGAGTTTCGCCACGGAACTCGGCCTTCCCTTCGACGAATTCTTTTCCTTCGGGCAGACCAGAACTAACACGACTGATCCGTTCAGCATGACGATTCTCGCGCTGCGACTAAGTCGACACTCCAACGGTGTCAGTAAACTGCACGGCGAAGTCAGTCGCGGTCTATGGAAAGACGTCTGGAGCGGCGTGCCGCAGCACGAAGTTCCTATCACCAGTGTCACGAATGGTATCCATACCAAGACATGGATGGCGCCGGAGTTCTCCGCCCTTTACGACAAATACCTCGGCGACTGGGAGGACAACCTAACGAACGAAGACTTTTGGCGCCGGGTGATGGATATCCCGGACGCCGCCCTCTGGGATACCCATCAGAAATTGAAACTGCGACTCGTACAGTTCGTCCGCGAACGAGTCCGCCAGCAGCGCGAACGCATCGGCGAATCTCCGGAATCCATCCGCTCTGCGAATCGCATACTCGACCCTGAGATCCTTACGATTGGGTTTGCGCGCCGTTTCGCGACCTATAAGCGCGGCGCCTTGCTCTTCAGCGATAAGGAACGACTCGTTAAGCTACTAAATGACACCACGCGACCGGTTCAGTTTATCTTTGCCGGCAAGTCCCATCCACGCGACGAGGGCGGCAAGGCACTGATCCAGGAAGTCTATAAGTTCTCGCGGCAGTCGGCGTTCCATAACCGCATCGTCTTCGTCGAAGACTACGATACCTATATTGCGCGCCGGCTGGTCCAGGGCGTCGATCTCTGGTTGAATAACCCACTTCGTCCGCTTGAGGCCAGTGGCACCAGCGGCATGAAGGCTCCGCCGAACGGCGGACTCAACCTGAGTGTGCTGGATGGCTGGTGGTGCGAAAGCTACAATGGAAATAACGGGTGGGCGATCGGCTCGGAGATTGGAGATGGCTCCGTCGACTTCCAAAGTGAAGTTGACTCTGCCAGTCTCTACCAATTACTCGAGAACCAGATCATTCCTCTCTACTACGCCAAGCCGGATGGCAAGCTTCCGCTCGCGTGGTTACAGCTCATGCGCGAATCGATTCGTAGTGTGACGCCCGTCTTTAACACCCATCGCATGGTGAAAGAGTACACCGAGCGACTCTACGCTCCAGCGGCGCAGGCCTACCGCGAATTTTTTCAGAATGGATGCAGTGCCGCCAGTGAGTTGAGCCAATGGAAAACGCGTATCCGGAAGGATTGGGCGCAGGTTCGTATCGATGATGTGCAGGTCTCCAACGCCGACCGACAAAACATTCCAGTAGGTGAATCACTGGCTGTTAGCGCGCGCGTTCGGCTCGGCGCCGTTGCTCCTAATAATGTTCGCGTCGAGGCCTACCACGGCGAGTCAGACAACGGCGGCATTAAGAATCCGTGCGTGACGACACTATCCCAGCTGAAGTCTAACGGAGACGGCACCTACGTTTACGGTGGATCAGTCGCCGCCAGCGAATCGGGTGCTTACGGATTTAGTGTCCGCGTCGTGCCAATCCATCCGCACCTGCACCAGGACCACGAGCTCAGGCTCATTACCTGGTCGTAGCTGCGACGCCCACGTCGCAGGAAGTGCCCGCGGCGCCCCCGCCGCGAGTCCCCGAGAAAGCATTCGGTGAGCGCGATGAACGCCGCCGGTCGTCACCGCATCACGGAGCTGATCCGATCGCGAAGAGCGTCGCGTTGTTAATCGCGTAAACCTTGCCGTCGGCACCCACGATGGTCGGAGTATAAGCTTCGCCCACGCCAGGGGTAAGCGTGATACTTTCGGTGAACGTATTTGTCGTTAGGTCCCAACGATAAAGTCTGCCGTCTTCACTATTGGCCAGCACCGCATGGGTAAAGGGATCCACCGCCGCCGTGTTGATGCACCATTCCCGGACCGCCCCCGGTTGTTCGGGATGCTCTCCATCGGGAGTCGGTCCAGCAATCGTCAGCACTTCCTTCATGACGGTGACGCCCGTGCGCGCATCGATCTGAGAACTATTAGGATCGAGAATGGCAATCTTATTCTGCCCATCGCCGCCGCCGCCGATGTAGTTATTATACTTTGACATCAGTAGATAACTTGAGCTGCCAGTATAGGAAGGGACATTTGGCGAGGGGACAATAGACGCCGTATAATCCCAACCGAAGGCGCCGGGAAACAGGCTCCCAGATCTGGAAAGATCAGCATTAAACTGGAGCAACCAGCCCTTATACGTCGATCGCGGGCTCTCCAAAACGCCGACGTAAACCCGTCCGTCTGGCCCGACCGTGGGTGAAGCTGTCCCATCGTCGGGAAGTGATGAAGGACTACCCGATCTTGGGTCACGCAACACCGCCAACGATTTCGTCGAGAGGGTTGCACTATTTAAAGCGACCAGGCACGGCGCTGTGCCACCATTGGCGAGGAAGTAGACAGTGGCTCCGTCGCTACTCAGGGCAGGAGCACAGTTCATCACCACCTTGGTGGCTTTGCGTCCGGTCGCAGAACCCATGGAAACGTATCTGCCATTTCCGCTGGCGTCGATCCGGGCCAGCCCGCTCTTTAACT
>JBBQHM010000059.1:0-13183 GCA_038323965.1 Chthoniobacterales bacterium
CCCGGAAGGGACTTCGCGCAACGCCTTGCTGCGCGATCTTTGCCAGAGCGGGTTACGAAAACGGTTTGGCGAACGTGCCGAAAATGATGCGGAACTGAATCGCCGGCTCGACTACGAGATTGGCGTGCTCGAATCGTCGGGTTTCGTCGACTACTTCCTCATCGTTTGGGACTTTATCCATTTCGCCAGGCAAAGCGGAATCCCGGTAGGGCCAGGCCGTGGATCAGCGGCCGGATCTCTGGTCGCTTACGTGCTGGAGATCACCGACATCGACCCGTTGCAGTACGGATTAATCTTTGAGCGCTTCCTGAATCCGGAGCGTGTTTCCCCTCCGGATATCGATTTGGACTTCTGCGAAGCACGTCGCGGCGAAGTGCTTGATTACGTTCGCAGGAAGTACGGCGAACGGCGCGTCGCCCAGATCATTACTTTTAACAAACTGAAGGCGCGCAGCGTGGTGCGAGATGTCTCGCGCGTGATCGGATTAAGTTACGCGGAAGGCGACCGCCTGGCAAAGATGATTCCTAACGAACTGGGAATCACACTGGAAACGGCAGTCGATAAGAATGCCGACCTAAAGAAGGCAGTAGCTAACGAGGAGTCGACAAAGAAAGTCTGGACCTACGGAAAGTTCCTCGAAGGCATGTCCCGCGGAATGGGAGTTCACGCTGCGGGAGTTGTAATCGGAGATCGCGACTTGTCGGAATACATCCCGCTGTGTCGCGATGCGAATGGCAAGGAAATCATCACGCAGTATTCGATGAATCCGTTGAACGATCTCGGCTTGCTGAAGATGGATTTTCTCGGATTGAAAAATCTGACGGTGATCGAAGACACGATTCAATTGATTCGAAAGCGCGAGCCAGAGTTCGACATCAAGACGATTCCGTTGAACGAGCAGAAGGCGTTCGATCTTTTCAACCGTGGTGAGACGGTCGGACTGTTCCAGATGGAGTCCGGAGGAATGACCAGCGTATCGAAGCAGTTCGATGTCACTCGCATCGAAGACATCATGGCGTTGATCGCATTGTATCGCCCGGGCCCGATGGATCTCATTCCGGATTTCATCAAACGGAAGAAGGGACTAACGAAGATTAAGCACGAGCACCCGCTGCTCGAGGAGATTACCGCCGAGACCTACGGCGTGATGATTTATCAGGAGCAGGTGATGGCTGCTGCCGCTAAGCTCGCCGGTTATTCCTTAGGCCAATCGGATTTGCTTCGTCGCGCCATGGGCAAGAAGGACAAGGAGAAGATGGCGAAGGAACGCGCCAACTTCGTCGAGGGCTGTGCGCGCACGAACAAAATCGCCGAGAAAAAGGCCAACGCGATTTTCGATTTGCTGGAGAAATTCGCCGGTTACGGATTCAACAAGAGTCATAGCGCAGCCTACGGACTGATTAGTTATCAGACGGCGTTTCTCAAGGCGCGTTATCCCGTTGAATTCATGGCGGGACTGCTGAGTAACGAGATTAACAATACCGACAAGATCGCGGTTTTGGTGGGTGAGTGTAAGCGGCTGGGGGTGGCGATTCTACCGCCGGACGTGAATCGCAGCGCCTTGAAATTTATTCCTGAGCAGACTGGAATGGCGATTCGCTACGGTCTCGCGGCCATCAAGCACGTGGGACAAGGAGCGATGGAAGTAGCTATCGCGGAGCGGGAAAAAAATGGCGAGTTCAAGTCGATGGAAGATTTTTGTGCGCGCCTTGATTCTCGAATTGCTAATCGCAAGATGCTGGAATCGCTGATCAAGTCGGGAGCGTTCGACTTCACGCAGTGTGATCGCGCTCAGCTGTTCGCTTGTATCGAAGAGTCGTTAGCTGCGTCGGCTTCCGCCCATCGTGATCGCGCCGCGGGCCAGGTCTCGCTTTTCGGCGATATCACTGAGCTTCCGCAAGAACGTCGCACCCGCGCCTTCGAGCCGTGGTCCGATCGCGAAAAAATGACGTTCGAGAAGGAATTGCTCGGCTTTTACGTGACGGGGCACCCACTCGATGCTTATACGAGGCAGATCGCGACGGGGAACTTTGTGGCCGTAGCTGCGCTTAGTGAACTGGCGGACCGCGCGACTTTCCGCATCGCTGGGGCGCTGGCGCAGGTGGATAGAAAGTTCACAAAACGGGAAGGCAAACCGTTCGCCGTTGTCCTGGTCGAAGATCTTACCGGAACAATCGAAGTCGTCATTTGGAATGAGGTGTTCGTCAAGGTGAGCGATTCACTCGCGGTCGGGCAGGTCATAGCCATCGCCGGAACTTTGGATAAGCGGGATGAGACAGTCCGCGCGACTGCTCAGAAAGTAAAAATCCTGAAGCCGGATAATGCCGGAAGCTCGCCGATAGCCAGGGAGCGTATCGCATTACATTTCGCTGCCGGGGCCTCCCCGGAGGAGCTGCACGAAGTCCATTCCATCCTTATGAGCTCGCCGGGCGACAGCCCCGTCACACTCTGTTTCGAACATCCCAGTGGGAAAGAAGTCTGTATCCACGCAGCCGACGATTTCCTCGTCAGCTTTACGGACGAGCTAAGAGTGCGGCTGGAGCCGTGGCTAACGAGACGTAAGGAGATAGAACCGGAGGCCTCCGTGGTGCAGGAGGCAGCGTAGGCGTGGCTCGCTAGAAGGCGGGACGCGGAATCAGCTGCAGCTTATCGGCCGTCTCGTTGACGGTACAGAAGGGCAGTTCAATCACGCGAGGATCGGGAGTCAACGAAGCGAGCGAGTCGGAAGAAGTTGTAACCAGTCTCAAGCCGTAGCTGGTATCGATCGTCATTTTCTGAAGCTCAAGAGTCGACTCGGCATGGATGAATCTAAAACCCGAGAAGCAGTTGGCCGTGGCGGTGCCCGCGGACACAAAAAGTGGCTGGGTTGGAACAAGGTTGATCGAGAGCCCACTCTCGATCACGTCGATGTGACCGGAGAAGGCAGAGGCCCCTTCGACGGTAGTCAGGTTTAGATACTCAATGTCGGAAGTTCGCAGATCAACCGCAGCCCGAGCGGTAAACGCGTCGTCACGTAGGTGAACATCAAGTTGGTCGATTGCGATTTTTGTTTGCTCCACCAGTAACCGCGACGAAAGCGAGTCAATGGGCGCGCCAAACAGGGTGAGGTTGCGACCCGCTACCGCCAATTCTCCGCTCACCTTGCGCTCCTTCGTTTTTACAGAACCTTCGATGGATAGGCGGCCGGCAAATTGCGATGCGGGGAGGCCGAAGAGCTCCACGAATTCGCCGATGTCGTTAATGGAGCCTGCCACGTCGCCCCGGAAGTCTGCACCGAGCCAGTCGGTGCGGAGCGGAGTTTCTCCGGTTAATGTGAATTCGTTGCCGCGTTGCTTGACGTAAAGCTGCTGCAAGTCGAGTTCGCGGCCATAGAGTGATGCTCCGACCATCAGCACATCCGCGGTCCGATTGCGCCATCGCAGATCAGTGAGCTCCAGCCAAATTGAAGAGGTGGAATCCAGGAGTCGATAGGGATCACCGCGAAATGTTAGCTTTGAAGCGTGGACTTTTCCGCTGACCGATTCCCGAAGTCCGAGCGCTGCTGCGACTGATCCTAGCGGGATCTCGGAAGCGGACGCGGCGATGTCCCACCGTCGTGAAGTGCCATCCACTTCCGTGGCAAAAGTTCCACGAAATCGGCCGTCGAAAACATCGGCCGATATGGTTAAGGCAACGCCCCCGGAACCAAGGCGCGACAAGTCGATCTCGCTGGAATCTATGGTCAGCCCGCCACCAAGTTTAATGCTACCCGTGGTGAAGCGGTGTTCTTTCCACTGCAGGAAGATGTCTGTGTTCCGGAGTTCCTGATGCAGAAAAAGCGAGTTGACTGTCAGCAACCCGAACCGCATCGAACCAGGCACAGTGCCGCCGCCAGACGCTTCCGCGTCGCGAATGATGATGGTGCCTCCGTAAGCCTCAATCTGTATGCTCGGTGCGCGGAGATGAAATTGATCGGGTAACAGATCATCCAGACGACGAAACGCATCGGGGCGGAGGGATTTACCGCTTCCGTTGTTGATCATTCCGGACATTCCTTCGATGTCCAGCTTACTGAGAAAACCTTTGTTAGGTTTGGAGAACAGCTTGTGCCACCACCGCAGCTGGCAACTCAATTTCGCGATTCGAAGATCGAATTGTTTATCCGCCGCATTTTCGGAAGTGGCGGCGACGTTCTGGAGGACTATTGGAGCCAACCACCCTGCAGTATCGCATTTTCCTATCTGTAACGCGCAGCCGGCCGAACGTGCTTCCCGTTTAAGCCACCAGGCAAAAGTGCGCCCGATGAGGGTGGGGCCTTCCAAAAAAAGCGCGATGACGCAAGTGGGCGCTAGCAGCACAACTAAAAGAGCTTTGGTTCGAGTTCGCACAGCGTGGACCGCAAGCGCTATTGCGCGATTTCTCCGGCATCGAAGTCCAGCCGCAGCGGCGTGTCAGTGTGCATGCGACTCGTTAGAATCCGGGCCAGGGTCTTCTCGGCTTCAATGATGAGATCGTCCGCGGCGGCTTTCTCGCGCGCTAACGGTGGGAGCCGGGCCAGTTCGCCCTGCATATCCTGAGAAGAAACAGGATTCCAAAATCCGTTGTTCATTTCGAGCACGTCGACCTGCTGCTGGTCGACGCTCAAAATCATCGCATGCGGCAGATGAACGACAATTTCGCCGGGCTGCATGGAAACTTTCAACTCCCGCCGCAAATCGAACCCAGCTCTGACGTTGAACGTGCCGTGGAGCCGAATGCTTTTGGTGCTACCCGCCCAGGTATGTTCGAATTCGTGCTCCACCTCGGTGCGCCGATTCAGGACGACGAGCTCCGCGGTCGGCGTCGTCTGTTCTGAGTAAACGCGATCATTAATGACGATACGCGGTTGGAGTGGGCCAATCTCGAGAAACGCCGCGCGTAGATCGCGACCGACGCGCTCGAGCTGGTCGACGCCCGACGCGGCTGCGCGCATGGGGAAACTAGTGCATCGCTCGAGCACGAAAGCGGTGAGCGCCGCGCCCGCGATGCATGCTGTCGCGAAGGCAATTGGCCACAAAGATCTTCGCCGCGACTTCTCGGCGCTATGGATAGTCATACGGGCAAAAAAGTACCGCCCCCCACGCCCGATGGACGTGAAGGGCGGCTGTTCCCCCCAGAACAATCCTCGAAAGCTGCGCCCGTTGTAAACGAGGTAAACCGCGGTGGCAACAAAATTCTCCCAAGGGTGTCGTTTTTCACAGGCAAAGGTTGTGATTTTCGTCGATGGGACTGCGTGCTAACGGCCCTGCAACTCGGTAGTTTTCGTTGTTTTGAGGCATTGCGCATCGAATTCGATCCGGGATTTAACTTTATTGTCGGGGCCAATGGCGAAGGTAAAACATCTTTGCTGGAGGCGGCGTGTGTGCTTTTGCGACTTCAATCGCAGCGAAGTTCGTCCCTTGCTCCACTTATTCGTGTCGGATCAAAGTCATTCGCCATACGCGGCAGGATCGATACCCATGACCTGGAATTTCGCTACGGTGCTTTGCGTCGCACCGTGAAATTCGACGAAGTAGAGCAGCGTTCCCAGGAAGAATATCTGCGCGTGGCCCGCGTGGTTTCTTTTGCGAACGCCGATATCGAGATGGTGCGGGGATCCTCGGAAGCGCGCAGGCGTTACCTCGACTTCATCGGCGCTCAAATTCTAACGACGTACCGGCAAACGCTTCGCTCGTATGAGCGGGCGTTGCGCTCTCGTAATGCGCTTTTGAAACAGCCATCACCAAATCGTCGCGCCATCTCTGCCTACGACCAGCCGCTGGTAGAGCACGGTCTGAAGTTAAGTGCGATGCGACGTGAGATTGTGCGGAAGATTGCGCCGGCGGCGGCAGCGTCACATCGTAAAATCAGCCTCGGAGCGGAAGCGCTGCGCGTCGAATTTATCGCTGGAAATGTTGATGACTTTGCCGCGCATCTGGCTGAATCGGCCGCCGACGAGACGCGTCTGCGTCAGACGATCGTAGGACCGCATCGAGACGACATGGACTTGCGCGTCCAGGAGATGCCCGCGGCTTCGTTCGCGTCTGAGGGACAACAGCGAACCGTCGTGCTGGCGTTGAAAATGGCGCAGGCGCAGCTATTCGCCGGCGAGCATGGAACGGCACCGCTGCTGTTGATCGATGATGTGTTTGGAGAACTGGACCCGCAGCGACGCAATGCCTTGGTTGATGCTTTTCCAGACGGTTCTCAGAAATTAATCACTGCCACTTCGCTCGCCTGGCGGGAGGAACTGCCCGCGGGAGCACTTTTTCGCCTTTGCGATCATACTGCGACGCGTGCCTAGAACTTGCGTTCGCGGGTGCGGAGGATTCTAGTGATCGATGCGCAATATCGGAGACAAATCGTCGCCCAGTATTGCCGGCTCGCTCTTGATCGCGCACCCGAACCTGCATGATCCAAACTTTCGCCGGTCGGTGTTATTTATTTCCGCCCACACGGCGGAAGACGGCGCACTCGGCGTGATCCTGAATCGCCCGCTGGAGAAGCAAGTCCATGAACTGGTGAGCGAAACGCCGCCGCCCGGGCTGGACGAAGTGCCGGTCTATCTGGGCGGCCCGGTTGGGAAAAATCAGCTTATGTTCGCCGCTTTTGAATGGGAAGGCGCGACGAAGTTGAAACTGAATCACAACGTCAACGTGGACGAAGCATTCGAGCGCGCGGTGAAAGATCGTGCCGCCATCCGCGCCTTCGTGGGCTATGCCGGTTGGAGCGCGGGCCAGCTTGAAGCCGAGATCGCGCAGAATGCATGGGTCGTGCAAAAGCCGTCGCGCACCTTGTTGAAACCGGAAAAATTGCCGCGGCTTTGGTTCGATATCATGCGCAAGCTCGGGCCATGGTTTAAAATGCTGTCCGCGGCGCCGGACGATCCGTCGCTCAACTAAAGCGGCAAAATATTCAGCCCCACTAAAAACGAATGATCGTCGGCGTCCCTAAAGAAATTAAAGAGCAGGAGAGTCGTGTCGGCCTGGTGCCGGCCGGCGCCAAGCAGCTCACCGCTCGCGGGCATGAAGTGTTGATTCAGAAGGGCGCGGGCGTCGGTTCCGGGTTCCTGGACGAGGCTTACGAAATCGCTGGCGCGAAAATCGTTGAGAAGGCGGCCGACCTGTTCGCGCGCGCGGAGATGATTGTGAAGGTGAAAGAGCCGTTGCCTGCTGAATACAAGCTTCTGCGCAAGGGGCAGATCCTGTTCACTTACCTGCACCTCGCTGCGAGCAGGACATTGACGGATGCGCTGCTCGCCTCGGGGGTGACGGGCGTAGCCTACGAGACGATCCAAGTCGGGAATCGACTGCCGCTCCTGGAACCGATGAGCGAGGTCGCGGGCAGGATGTCGACAGTTATGGGCGCCTATTATCTGGCGAAACACAACGGCGGAACCGGGGTCCTGCTGGGAGGCGTGCCGGGCGTCCTGCCCGGAAACGTCGCTGTTATCGGCGGAGGCACCGCGGGCGTGAATGCCGCGCGGATGGCGATAGGACTCGGCGCGGACGTGACGATTCTGGAACTCGACGCCGAGCGCATGCGCTTCCTGGATATGACGATGCCGGGCGCTAACACTTTGCTTTCGAACGAGTCGAACATTCAGGACCTGATGCCGACGTGCGATTTGCTGATTGGAGCGGTGCTGGTGCCGGGAGCGAAGGCCCCGAAACTGATCACGCGCGAAATGTTGCGCCGGATGAAACCGGGCAGCGTGCTCGTTGACATTGCGATCGACCAGGGCGGCTGCGTGGAGACTTCGCGACCGACCACGCACCTGGATCCGGTATACGTGGAGGAAGGCGTCACCCATTATTGCGTTGCGAATATGCCGGCTGCTTATGCGAGAACGGCGACCCAGGCGCTGACGAACGTAACCTATCGTTACATCGAGCAACTGGCGCAGGACGGCCTCGATGCTGCCTGTAAGAAGAATCCCTCTCTCGCTGGCGGATTGAATACCCGCGACGGAAAACTGACGATCCAGGCGGTCGCGGAAGCGCATTCGCTACCATACTCGTCAGGGTCCTGAGTTTATTATCGCGAATAAAACGCCGATCCGCCCAACCAAATAATGCTGTTTGTGCGATTTAGACATTGACCCACAACGGGCTTTGCATTCCATATCCAACTTATGAAGAAACTTATTTGCATCATGGCTAGCGCTGCGCTCCTGGCAGCTTGCGAGCAGAAGACTGAAACCACCAATCCGCCAGCGGATCACAAAACCGAAAACAACACGACTGTTGTGAAGGACAAGGAGCCAGCCAGCTCGTCGAGTTCTAGCACCACCGTGAAGGAATCGACGCCAGGATCGAGCAGCAGCTCATCTTCTTCGACTTCATCGTCGCCGAATCCTTAGTCGACGTACCGTTCATTTGCGAGGTCTTCCCGCGGCTACGCTGCGGGAAGACTTTTGCTGTACTGGAGAAGCAATCGTCGGATGAGGACAACTCGACTCACGTTAGGTCAAAAAGATCGCGTTAAGGAAAGCGCGGATTTCCAGCGCGTGCGGCTGGAAGGCGAGTCGTTGCGCGGAACTTTTG
Source organism: Chthoniobacterales bacterium (assembly GCA_038323965.1). Classification (GTDB taxonomy): domain Bacteria; phylum Verrucomicrobiota; class Verrucomicrobiia; order Chthoniobacterales; family UBA10450; genus JBBQHM01. Next base: position 8,544 of record JBBQHM010000059.1, read on the forward strand.
TAACCATCGGGTTCTTGCGGGACGCGCGCGTGACAAACTCTCGATTCGGATTTGTCACCTCTCGTCGGGTGGGAGGAGCAGTGACCAGAAATCGTATCCGCCGACGTCTGCGCGAAATTGTCCGGAAGCATAAGCCTGAACTGGCATCCGCGTTCCTTGTCATCACCATCGCGCATAGTCGAAGCGCCCATGCCTCATACGCGGAGTTGGAACGAGAGTGGTTGCGTCTCGCGGGGCGCGCTTCTATTCTCTCCGCCTGATGCTCCGCGCGATCCGGCTCTTCGTTCGCATGTATAAATTCACGATTTCTCCCGTTCTGCATTGGATCGGCGGACCCGGCTCGGGCTGCCGGTTTCAACCATCATGCTCGCAATACCTTTTGGACGCGGTGGAAATGCACGGCGCAAGTCGCGGCCTTTGGCTTGGCCTCAAGAGAATCGCGCGCTGCCAGCCCTGGGGCGGTTCGGGATACGATCCTGTCGGCACCGCCGCCGCACCTAGCTTTCGAGCGGCGAATTGCAGCGCCGAGTAGTCGCTCGGACACGTCGTCATGGATAGAACTGCATGGATTGCCGTATCGCTTTGCGTCATCGCGCTGGTGGCGTGGGAAGTTTACGTAGCCCGGCAGGTCCAGCCGCGTCCCGTTCAGCAGACTTTCCTTTCATCTCCGGTTGCGAGCGTAGCGCCGGTGGCGGTCGCATCGCCCGCAGCAATAGAAGGCTCCAATCCAACGCCGCCTGGACCGACCCCGGCCGTGAATTTCGCTGAGCATACCGAGACTCTCTCGAATAATGACGTGGAGCTCCGACTAACCAATCGTGGCGGAGCTATCAGCGAGATACTTCTGCTCAATCACACTGCCGAGATCGATCAGCGAGTCGTCCTAAACGCCGGCCAGCGGGTCCCGATCGGTGCTATCGTCACCGATCCATCGTCTGCGGAGCTGCCGGAATTCACGACCGTTCCCAGCGCTAATGGTCTCGTCCAATTTCACCGCACCACACCCGAGAATGTTGAGATCCGCAAAACGTTTGGGTTCGTTCCGACCACCGAAAAAAAGGATAATTTTTCCTACGACATGGACGTTGAGTTCCGGAATGCTGGAACGGCCGTTTACAATCAGTCGCCCTACTTCGTCACCCTTGGCGCGGCCAAGCCGGTGCATCCCACGGATGTTTCCAGTTACACGAATCTGGCGTGGTGCGTCGACGGAAAGGCAGGCTCGATCGATGTGAATTGGTTCGCTGCGAGTAATGGCCTCTTCGGTTTACAGAAACGACCGGCCCGCGAGGTCTACCAAGGCAAGGTTGCGAACGCAGAGTGGGCAGGAGTCACCAACCAGTTTTTCGCGACGCTTCTTGTTCCCACCAACGCAAAGGCGGAGGAAGTGTGGGGAACCCGCCGGGAACTTCACCAGCCTGACGGCACGAGTCTGCCTGCGGTCGAAGGGGCTCTCCGCATGCCCGGATTTGCGTTACAACCCGGACAAACAGCGAGCGTTCACTTCCAGATCTTCGGCGGCCCGAAACTTTATCACCGCCTCGCGCAGCTAGGTCATAACGAAGCTGAGGTCATGAATTTTGGGATCCTGAAATTAGTCAGCCAGGCGTTGCTAAACTTCATGAATTTGCTGCATCACTATCTCGGGAGTTACGCAGCGGCCGTCATCGCGTTGACCACGATCGTGAACCTCGCGCTTTGGCCGCTTCGAACCAAGGGTAACAACTCGATGCGCCGCATGTCCGCGCTCTCGCCGAAGATGCAGGAGCTGAAAGTAAAGTACAAGGACGATCCGCAGCGGATGAATCAGGAAGTGATGAAGATGTACAAGCAGTACGGCGTGAATCCGGTCGGCGGCTGTTTGCCGATGCTGATCCAGATTCCGATATTCTGGGGCTTGTTTACCATGTTGCGACAGGCGGTTGAACTGCGGAACGCCACTTTTTTCTGGGTCAAGGATTTGTCTCAGCCGGATACGATTGCACACCTGCCGATCATGAACTGGCCGGTAAATATTCTGCCGTTGATCATGGCGGCCACGAGTTTTTGGATGACTCGTCTCACACCCAAAACCGGCGACCCGACCCAGCAGCGCCTGATGATGTTCACGCCCCTGATCTTCGTATTTTTCTGCTACAACTTTGCGGCTGCGCTCGCCTTGTATTATACAACCCAGAATCTTTTCATGATCATGCAATTGTACCAGAGCCGGAAACAGCCGGTTCCGGTTTTGGAAAAACAGAGCGCACCAGGCAAAAAGAGCAGCGGCAAACGGCGATGAAACCCAAGGAATTACTCGACACGATCCTCGGTTATCTCGGATTCGTCGTCGAGATCCAGGAATCCCAGAACGAAGCGGGCAGCAGCGTCCTGCAAATCTACACCGAGGAAAGCGCGCGCCTGATTGGTCGCGAGGGCGAGACGCTGGAAGCGATCCAGTTCCTTTTGAATCGCGTGATGCAATCGAACGATAAGGACGCGCCGAAGGTTGTCGTCGACTGCGAGATGTATCGCTCAATGCGCGAAGATAAAATCGTGGCGCGCGTGCGAGAACTTGCCGAGCGCGTGCGCGCGACGGGCCGATCACTTCAACTCGATCCGATGAATTCGTACGAACGTCGCATCGTTCATAATGCATTTAAAGACGATCCGGATGTCGCAACGTGGAGTCCGTCGGATTCCGCGCGCATCAAGCAGATCACGCTCTTGAAGCGGCAGGCTGCCAAAGAGCCTGCGCCGCATTCAGCGGCAGCTACTCCGGAAACTGCAGCGTAATCTTTCCGCTTCGCTTTGGTTGCGCCGCGTGCGCGACGGCCGCCTTGATTTCCGAGAGCGGATAAGTCTTTTCGATTTTCGATTTGAGCAATCCTCGCGCGCTCATCTGAAACAACGGCTGGAACGATTCCATGCGCTCGCGCGGCGAAGCGTTGTCATACCATTTGTTGATCCAGATTCCGCGGAACCGAAGATTTTTGAAGATAAGCAGCCCGTTGGGAATTTTTAACGGCTGTAAACTCATTGCGCCGTAGGTGACCATGGTTGCGTCGGGCGCGAGGCAGTTCGCGAGGCGCAATGCGCCGTCGCCGCCGACGGCATTGAAGCCAAGTGCGATCGGAGCGCCTTCGACGCGATCTTTCACTTCGTCACGTAATTTTTCGGAATCGACCAGTACGATGTCGCCGCCTTCGGCACGCAGTTCGTCGATCAATTCCGGTCTTCGCACGATATTCACTGTCCGGAAGCCGAGTTCGTGCGCGATCTGTATCACGCAACGACCCGCGGCGGAATTGGAGGCATTTTGGATCACCCAGGCGCTTTTCGGTAACGACACGAAGTCGTGCAGCATTCGCCACGCGGTCATCGGATTGATCTTCAGCATGGCGAGCTGTGCCGGCTCGATTTCTGCGGGCGCGGCCACCAGTTCGTCCGCCTTGATTGCCATCGCATCGCGCCATGTGCCCGCATTATGCGGGAGGATGACGCGAGTGCCAGTCGACCATCCGGTGACGCCTTCTCCGATTTCCACGATGATGCCGGCCCCTTCGAATCCCGGAGTTGCGGGCAGCTGCGGACGGACCGGATATTTGCCCTCGATTTGATTTAAGTCGGCCGGGTTAATCGGTGCCGCTTCGATTTTCACAACGACTTCCCCGATGGCCGGCACTGGCCATGGCCGCGCTTCCACGCGTAAAACTTCCGCGGGATTTCCGTGCGCGTCGTAAACGCTTGCGCTAATATTTCGCGTCATCCGAGCCGTGAATACTACCTCTCAGGCTCCCGCCAGCAATCTCCAAACCGGTGCGCGTGTCGCATTGCTGGGACTTGTCGCTAATGTGCTGCTGGCCGCAGCAAAAATCGCAGCCGGAGTTTTTGGGAATGCCTACGTCCTGATCGCAGACGGAATGGAATCGGCGCTCGATGTCGCTGGATCCGCCATCATCTGGGGAGGTCTAAAGTTTGCCGAGCGTCCGCCCGATGAAACCCATCCCTACGGTCACGGGAAAGCCGAACCCGTCGCCGCGATCATGGTCGCGGTTTTCGTCCTGGCCGCCGCCGGTGCGCTCGCGACGCAAAGTGTGCGCGAACTTTTCAGGCCGCACCATGCCCCGGCGCCATTCACTCTCATCGTTTTACTGGTCGTCATCTTCACCAAAGAATTTCTTTATCGCTACGTGATGCGCTTCGGTCGGGATACCGACAGCACCGCGATTCAGACGGACGCCTGGCATCACCGCACCGATGCGCTCACCTCCATCGCGGCGCTGGTCGGCATCTCGATTGCATTGATCGGTGGGGAACGCTGGCGTGCCGCGGACAGTTACGCAGCTCTTTTCGCCTGCGTCCTTATTGCAGCGAACGGCATCCGCCTGATGCGCCCGGCACTCTATGAGATTCTGGACACCGCGCCGCGCGGCGACATCGTCCACGCCGTCCGTGCGGCCGCTGGTTCAGTCAGTGGAGTTCGTAATATCGACAAGTGCTACCTGCGCAAAATGGGCATCCGTTACTACGTCGATATTCACGTTGGCGTGGACGAACATATCAGCGTGCGTTCAGGCCACGATCTCGCGCACAAAGTGAAGGATGCGATTCGCGCGACGGACGCGCGGATCGCGGATGTGTTAGTGCACGTCGAGCCG
>JBBQHM010000060.1:0-12661 GCA_038323965.1 Chthoniobacterales bacterium
GCGTTTGAAATTAGCGGGCGCAGTTTCCCGGCACAGGTCGCAGTCAATGCACTGGTCATCGACGTAAAACTTTCCGGCCACGTTTTCCGCGTATTTGTTTACTAGGTCAGCCATAGACTCTCTTTCGTTTCATGCACTCGGTCGGGCTCACGTCATCTCGGTCGGCTCGGCGTCGCACCCCCGCTCTTCGATTCACTTCCGTCTGCGCGCTACCGACTTTCTAAAGCCATTTCTTGTGAAAAGAGTAGGCGGCGCAATTGTGCCTGACAAGCGATTTGTTAAAGTGTTTTCTTTAGAAAGAATCGGTCGATTCGACTGGCCTTGAAAACCGTTGGCTGTAAGCTTTGACCCATGACAAAACGCGGTGCTGCTCGCAAGAAATCCCACCTGGTTCCCAGTCGGCAAGCGATCGTGCGCCTGCTCAAGCAGCAGGGGCCGAGCGATTCCGAAGCCTTGGCCTCGCAATTGGGCATCTCCGCCATGGCCGTTCGGCAGCACCTCTATGCGCTGCGCACTCAAAAACTGGTGACCTACCAGGAAGAGCAACGCCCCCTCGGACGGCCAGCCAAGATGTGGTCTCTGACGCCGGCCGCGGCCCCGTTTTTTCCCGATGCCCATGCGGGCTTGACCATTAATTTGCTGAACGCGGCCGAACAGACCTTTGGCGAACAAGGCGTGAATCGAGTCGTCGCACGATGCGCCGAGCAACAGATCGAGACCTACCGGTCACGCATCCCGGCTCGCGCCTCGCTTCAGAATCGGCTCGCGATGTTAATCTCCATCCGCAACGAAGAAGGCTACATGGCGGAAGTGCACCGCCAGCCGGACGGCTCATTCCTCCTGATTGAGAACCACTGCCCCATTTCCGCCGCGGCCAACACTTGCCCCAAGCTGTGCGACGCCGAGTTTGAGGTCTTCCGGGCGATTCTGGGAGAGGGCAAAGTAATCGAGCGGACGGAGCACATGCTGGCGGGCGCCCGCCGCTGCGTTTACCGCATCCGCACGGCCGAGCGGTGATGAGGATCGGTCGGAGAAGTGGCGCTGCCAACAACGCTGGACCGTCACGCGCCGGTTAGCCTGCCTGCTCGCGAACGCTTTCGGAGTTAGCTGCATCGTCTTTAGGCTGCCGTGAATCAAGATAAAGCTGAAATCGCTGCGTGATAAACCGTGAGTGCCTCATGAAAATCGGTGACGCTGGTGTTCAGGTCTCGCCAGAGCCCGTCCTGTAACCCGTAAATTCAGCCATGCACCACTAACTCCTAACCACGTTCCCATGCGTCGCGGGCGATCGTGGTCTGGCAAACGTTGGCCACCTGCTCGATTCGATCGACGTAAATCTCGATGCTGTGGCGCGTAGCCGTTTTTCTTCCGATTTTGAAACGGTGCATCATCTCTAAGTTTGCGCGCGGGCGCGGTTACGCCGCTGCTCCATCGAACTAGAGTCCGCTCGGGAACGTTTCTTCCACCTGGCCCATTTCCCAGTCAGCTGTGCGCTCGAGAGGTTCCACGGCGCGAGTGTGATCGAAATGCAGCACGGCGCCGAAGGATTCGCAGCCACTATATTCTTATCGGCTCGCGAACGTGCGTCGCGTTTGCTTTCGCGGAGGACGCCGCTTGTTCGGTGTGCCGGGTTGACACGCGGAAGAAGATATCGCGTTTGAGCGCGACCTAATTCGTATTCTGCCGCCGAAGATAACGGCAGCTACAACGGTTTCATTCTCAGCTTAGTCGAAGGAGCTACGGCTTGGGTGGTCCAAGCTTGTTCATGAAGGGCGAGAATAGATCGATCGGCACGGGAAGAAACGTCGTTGTGTTGTGCTCGCTCGCAATCTCGCGCATGGTTTGGAGGAAGCGCAGTTGCAGCGCAATCGGCTCCTTGCTCATCATTGCGGCGGCCTGCACCATTTTTTCCGCGGCCTGAAATTCGCCCTCGGCGTTGACGATCTTGGCGCGGCGCTCGCGCTCGGCTTCGGCCTGCTTGGCCATCGCGCGCTTCATGGTGTCGGGTAACGCCACGTCCTTTACCTCGACCGCCGTGACTTTGATGCCCCACGGTTCGGTTTGCCGGTCGATGATCTCCTGCAACTTCTGGTTGATCGTCTCGCGCTGCGAAAGCAGGTCATCCAAAGGGGCCTGGCCGAGCACGCTGCGCAGCGTGGTCTGGGCGATGAGCGAGGTGGCTTTGAGAAAGTTCTCCACTTTCACGACCGCGGCTTGCGGATCGACCACGCGGAAATAAACAACCGCATCAACCGTCACCGGCACGTTGTCATGCGTCATCACCTCCTGCCGCTCGACGTTGATAGTCACGACGCGCAAATCCATTCGCACCATTCGATCGACCATCGGGATGAGGAAAATAAGTCCCGGCCCTTTCGCGCCGAGTAATTTTCCGAGACGGAAAATCACTCCCCTCTCGTACTCGCGCAGGATGCGGATCATCTGGGGAAGGATGATCACGGCAAGAATGATGAGGGGTATGGCCCAAACAATTAGCTTCAACGGTCCTTCGAGTGGCATGGGTTTATTTTCCTTTGGTTTTTACTTTTAGAGTTAATCCTTGCACCGCTGCGATCTCTGTGACTTCGCCTTTTTCGATCGGTGTATCGCTGACCGCGTTCCAATACTCGCCTTCGATGAAAATTTTGCCGGCGCGCGAGTCGATGGGAATCAATGCGGTCACCGTTTTTCCCACCATCGTTTCCGCTCCCGCTTTCACCGGCAAGAGCTGCGCGCGCAAGCCTTTTCCAATGACCAAAACAAAGAACGCCGCGGTAACAAGCGTCGCCGGAATAATGTAGCTCAAGGATAAACGAAAGAGTGGATCAGCGCGGTTGAAGAGCATGAGAGAGCCAATCAGAAACGAAATGATCCCGCCCCCAGTCAACACACCGTGGGTGGGCGCATAGATATCGAAGGTGAAGAGCATGAGTGCGAGCGCGATCAAGACAAGTCCGGTCACGTTGACCGGCAGAATCGCCGCCATATAAAGCGCAAGGATCAAGGCGACCGCGCCCACCACTCCTGGCAGAATCGCGCCCGGTGTCGTCATTTCACCGATGATTCCGTAGATCGCGACGAGCATGAGAATAAACATAACCTCAGGCCGCCAGAGCTTTTGAAAGACGCGTTCCGACGCCGACATCTTGATCTCAGTGATCTCGGCGTCTGCGGTCTTGAGGGTTTTGCCATCGACCACGCGACCGTCCAATTGCTTTAACAGTTGCGGTAGATCCGCGGCGATCAGATCGATGACTTTTAATTCGAGCGCTTTCTCCGCGCTGATCGACGCGCTTTCCTTCACCGCGGATTTTGCCCACTCGATATTGCGATGACGTTTGGCCGCGATCGTCTCGATGTAGCTAACGGAAAAATTCTCGAGCTTCTGCTTCATGGTTTCGTCAGCCTTCTCTTCCCCGCCGCTCGGATTACCGCCAATCATCACCGGGTGCGCAGCGCCGATGGTCGTGGCCGGCGCCATCGCCGCGACGCTCGCGGCAATGGTAATGAAACAACCGGCACTGGTCGCACTCCCGCCGGTCGGAGAGACATAAATCACCACTGGCACAGAGGACGCCAAAAAGCTTTGCACGATCGTTTGTGTCGAATCGAGCAAGCCACCCGGTGTGTTGAGCTGAATGACCAGACATTGTGCGTTTTGCATCCGGGCTTCATCGATACTTCGCGAAATGTAACTCGCCGTCGCCGGACCAATCGCTCCATTGATTTTGATGAAAGAAACTTTCTCTGACGCGACCGCAGCAGCGCACAGCAACCACAGAGCCAACCCCGTCAACACAGTCTTCATTTCGATCTCACAGGCAATCTATCACTTTCCAAGGCAATCTCTACTTTCCGGCACTCGGCGAAGATTCTCCATGACTCCGAGTCGCCGCCGCGCCCGAGGTCGCGCCGGAAGGTTTATTCCGCAGGGGGACGACGCCGTCGTCGCGCCGGAATTGAGCCGCTTCCCCTACAGCCCGAAGTCTTCCATCAGCGGGCAGGAGCAAATGAGATTGCGGTCGCCGTAGACGTTATCGATCCGCGCCACGGCGGGCCCGATTTTGGAATCGCGCGTCCGCGGCGCTGGATAAGCGGCTTGTTCGCGTGCATAAGGGTGGTCCCATTTTTCCGACGCGATTTGCCGCGCGGTGTGCGGCGCGTTGTTAAGAAGGTTATTTTTACGATCGGTCTTCCCATTAGCGATCGATTCAATCTCGGCGTGGATGGAAATCATGGCGTCGTAAAAACGGTCGAGTTCGTCCTTCGCCTCACTCTCGGTTGGCTCGATCATCGTCGTGCCGGCAACTGGGAATGAAATCGGCGGCGTCTGAAAGCCGTAATCCATCAGGCGTTTTGCGACATCTTCTACATCCACGCCCGCGCTTTCCATTGGCGGAGATCGACAATGCATTCGTGCGCGACCAATCCACGTTTGCCTTTAAAGAGCACCGGGAAAAACGGATCGAGCCGCTTCGCGACGTCGTTTGCATTCAAGATCGCGATCTTGGTCGCGTGCGGTTAGGCTGCTGCTCCATCGAACTAGAGTCCGCTCGGGAAGGTCTCTTCCACTTCGCCTATTTCCCACTCGACGGTGCGCTCCAGCGGCTCGACCGCGCGAGTGTGATCGAAGTGCAGAACCGCGTCGAATTGGTCTGAGAGACGTGCGTTAAAGTAGTGGCTCTGCAACTCCGTCTCGGGGCGATAGATCACGCCAATGGCGCGCTCCAGTCTTTCAGCCCGCAAGGCGGCAGCGACTTGCGCGTCGCTGCGGAGGTCGAGCCAGAAGCGCGGATGTTCCGTTTCATGAAAGAGCGCTTCGTAGCTGTCGGGCACAGCCGGTCGAACTTTTTTCCGTTCAGCAGGTTTGTCCCAATCCGAGGCCGCCGTGACCGTCCCGCTGTAGGTGGTGAATCCGATGAGCACCGCCGCGCGCCCAAAACGTTCGCGCACGAGCTGGCCGAGATTGAGTTCGCCGCGCTTACTTGACTGTGAGGCGCGGGCATCGCCGAGGTGTGCGTTGTGCGCCCACACGATCACCTTGGCCGGTGTGCGCTGTGTATTCAGATGAGTCGTTAGGCGAACGAGCGATTCCATCATGTGCGTGTCGCGCTGGTTCCAGGAGGAGTGTTCCCGCCGGAACATCGTCCGGTAGTACTGCTCGGCGTGGCGGACCACGAGGGCGTTCTGTTCCGCGCAGAAATAGGCGTCAGCCGCCACCTGCCCATCGCGCCGCAGGTATTCCATTGCTTTCGAGCGGAGCGCCACCAGCTCATTCACGACTTCGTCTTCGCAGTTCGAGGTGAGGCCCAGCCCGGCGAAATACCCGTATGTCTCCATGCTGCTCCCAAAATGGGTAAAACAATCGTAGTGACAGCGCGCGCGATTGGCGGCTTCGGGATCGACTTTTTGCAGATATCCAAGCACCGCCACCATCGACGCGTGCAAGCTGTAGAGATCGAGACCGTAGAAGCCGCACTTCCTTTTCTCGGATGACTGCTCGTCATTGTGTTGGCGGAGCCAGCCGACAAAGTCGAGCACGTCGGCATTGCGCCACATCCATTGCGGGAAGCGTTTGAAACCGCTCAGCGCTTCCACGCTGTCGACGTCATCGCTTGCGCCGCGGACAAACCGGTTGATGCGATAAGCATCCGGCCAATCCGCTTCCACCGCCACGGCGCTGAAGCCGCGCTCTTGAATCAATCGCTTAGAAATCTGGGCGCGCTCTCGATAAAATTCGTGCGTGCCATGGCTCGCCTCGCCCAGAAGGACAAAGCGCGCGTCGCCCACGAGATTTAGAAGCGGATCATAGTCAGTCAGCGAACCAACCAGCGGTTCAGCCGCGTCGCGAACAAGTTCCGGAACCGATTTCATCGCGGACCCACGTTCTTACCAGAGTCTACCGCACACTGGCTTGGCACAACCAGGACTGGGCCTTCAGCATAACGAACAATATGTTCGGCCACACTTCCGAGCAGCATGCGGTTGAGTCCGGTCCGGCCGTGGGTGGACGTGACAACCAGATCGATATCAGGCCGACTCGCCGACTCGCAGATTTCATCCACGGGATACCCGGTGCGGATTTCAATTTCGCATTTCACGCCGCGCAGAAAATCGAGTTTCGTGAATGCTTCCATATCCACGCGGGCATTCGCGAGATTGGTCTCGTCTCTGCCCGATAGGTTTGCACTGATCCGGTCCATCACCATCGGAGCGAGCGGCTGAAGCGCATGAAACAGACACAGTTTCGCGTTGAATGTCTTCGCCAGGAGCGCCGCATAGATCGCGCCGGCCATGCCGCATTGGGAGAAATCCACCGGCACCAGAATTTTTCGAATGGCTAATTCCCGGCTCGAGGTGACAAGTCCGGGGGCAGCCGGACCTTTGCGTTTGCGCTGCCGCACGACGAGAACCGGACATGGCGCGAAGCGCACCACTCGCTCAGCTGTGCTGCCCAGAACAATACGCTTCAATCCGGTGTGCCCACGCGTGGCGAGAACGATCACGTCAGCCTCAAGCTCACGCGCAAGCCCACATATCTCCTGATAGGCTTGGCCGGTGCGCACGTGGCAATTTTCCGGCCAAAAAGATGGAACGTGCTTTCGTTGAACTTCCGACAAACGCTCTTGTAAAAATGTCACTGATTCGGCGCACTCGTGCATGAGATGTCCGGCTCCCGGCACAGCGCATGCCTCATCCGCCGCATTGACGTGAACGAGGTGAATTGTGGCGCCGAATTCTGTGGCGAGCGAAACCGCGTAGCTGAGCGCCTGCATGGCGGGGCGCGAAAAATCCAGCGGGACAAGAATGGTTTTGATCCTGACTGGAACTTGGGGACTTAAACTGGTTGAAGCCTCCGCGGGTCTTCGGCCGTTGGATGCGGTTTTCGTTGTAGGGATCGGTCGTTCGCCTTCTTCGACGATTGTTTTCATGACTAAAAAGTAGATGACCTCGTTGAGTCCTTCCCAGCATCTGTTGCTAAAGAGCGACCATTTCTTGTGATCTGGTATTTCAAAACGAGCGCCCCTTCGCGACGGACGCAAGCAGCAGGTCGCTTGCGCCCGATCGAAGCATCGCGCCACCTTTAAGCCGCCAGTTGCTGCACTGGCTGTTGGAAGGGAGCCGCAACAGGACTCAGCACCGGATGCGCGCAGATCGCTTTAAGCGTGTTCTCCACATCCTGCGCGGAGAGCTCAGCTCTGCCATCACCTTGCCCTGTCAATGCCACGTCGTTCATCGACAGGATGCCGGCGAGTTTTCCGTCATCGGCATTAATAACGGGGAGCCGTCGTACTTGCCTTTGCTGCATGATCTTGAGCGCTTCGTGGATGTCGGTGTCGGGGAAGCAACCGTAAACTTGTCCGGTAATCGCATCGTCAACCTGAATGGTCGCTGGATCCCGGTGCTTGGTTGCCGTCGCCATACAAATATCGCGGTCGGTAATCATTCCAACGACTTTGCCGCCATCCTCCAGAACCGGCAGAATGCCGAAATCTCCATTCCACATTTGCATCGCAGCCATTGCCAGATTGGTGTCCGGACGGCAGGTATGCACATCGCGAGTCATAACATCGTGTACTTTCATAATTGTTTGCCTTTCTGGAGCAATTCAACGCGAGGCGCGGGGGAGAAGCTCAGCAAATCTTGCGAAGAACTGCGCAGTTCTTGGCCATGCCAATCTGCTAAACGCGATGTCGATCTTGATTCAGGCAGCAACGGCTTCAGATCGGTGATTCGTTTCCGCCAGAAGCTGACGCACTTCGTCATCGGTCGTTTGCGAAAAATCTTCATACCACTGGCCGACGCCATAGAATTCTTGCGGCGCAATGACTGCCGCCACTTCGTCGGCTGCGTTGTGGATTTGATAAAAGATGGATCGTGCGATCACTGGTGAGGCGACGACAATGCGCCCGGCACCTAATTGCCGTAGCGCCGCGATCGCGGCAATCATGGTTGATCCAGTCGCAATTCCGTCATCGACAAGGATGACAGTCTTACCGCGTACTCTTGGCGCCGGAAGATCGTCGCGATATGCGTGTTGCCGACGCGCAAGTTCTTCTTGTTCCTGCGCGGCCACGGCGTCGATGACTAACTCAGGAATTTGCAATCCGTCGACCACATCTCGATTGATCACGCGCACGCCGCCGGTTGCGATCGCACCCATGGCGAGCTCCGGATGATCGGGCAACCCCAATTTACGAACCACAAACACATCGAGTGGCGCGTTCAATTTTTTCGCCACTTCCGCTGCAACAGGCACGCCCCCGCGCGGCAATGCCAGCACCAACACATCGGTACGGTTTGCAAAGGAAGTTAACCGGGTAGCGAGAGCCTGACCCGCTTCGATGCGATTCTTGAATTGTGTAGTCATTTTCGTGCTTTCAGATGTTTCCGGAACCAGTCGGTGGCGAGGCGGGCGACTTCTTCCAGTGCGCCGGACTCTTCAAACAGATGTGTGGCATGCGGAACAATTGCCAAAGATTTCTCGCACGTCAGTTGCTCGTAGGCTTTTTCATTCAAATTCAGGACCTGCTCGTCGCGCTCGCCGACAATGAGCAGCGTTGGCGATTTCACATAAGCCAACGCCTCACCGGCGAGATCAGGCCGTCCACCGCGGGACACAACGGCCTGGATGTCTGGTCCGAATGCCGCCGCTGCCCGCAATGCCGCCGCGCCGCCCGTGCTCGCACCGAAATATCCCATACGTAAATTTCGCGCCTGCGGATCGTCCCTAATTTCCTGCGTGACCGTGACAAGTCGTTGAGCCAGCAAGGCGATGTCGAAACGCAGGTGACCAGTATGGGCATCTTCCATCTCTTCTTCCGGCGTGAGCAAGTCGAACAGGAGCGTCGCGATTCCCGATGCGCGCAAAATTTTCGCGACCGCCTGGTTGCGCACACTGCGCCGGCTGCTGCCGCTTCCGTGCGCGAACAACACCAGGCCAATCGCGTGAGCCGGAATCTCCAAATCTCCCAGCAGTGTGACTTCGCCCGCAGAGATTCGCAGGGTTAGAGATTCCGATGGAACCCCAACTTCTTCTTCAGACAAGTCGAGCTGTGGTGCGGGCGTTTTCATCGTCGTTCTATGCAGCCACCTGCTGCGACGAATGTTCCTGCGTCGGACGATGCTTGTAGATCGCCTCCAGTGTTTTTAGTACATCCTCGGCTGAGAGCTCGGCCGGCTTTCCTGCCGCGCGTGCCTTGATCGCCACGTCGTTCAACGACAGAATGCCGCACAGCTTTCCCTTCGCGTCGATCACCGGCAGCCGCCGCACCTGCTTCTCCTGCATGATCTGAAGCGCTTCGCGAATATCGGCGTCGGGAGAACACGCGTGAATCTTGCGCGTGATCACTTCGTTGACGGGAATACTCGACGGCTCACGATTTTTGCTCGCGGTCGCGATGCAAATATCGCGAGCGGTGATGATGCCGACGACTTGGCCGTCATCGTCGACCACCGGGAGCATTCCGCAATCACGCATCCACATTGCCCTCGCTGCCATGGACAAGTCGGCGGCCAGCTCACAGCTCTTAACATCTTGAGTCATCACATCTTTTACTTTCATTTTTTGCCTCTCTAAAGCCAGTAAACAGGGAGATCTGCCAGGATGCTTCGCGGATTTTGCGAAGAACTGCGCAGTTCTTGTCATCGACAGCCTGCGACCGTCGCCGGAGACCGCCTGGCCCTCTCGAGACGAATTAGCCCCGGTCGCGCCGCCGGCCCGCGCCGCGAACTACTTATTCTGCAGCGCCAAACGCCTCGCGACTTCGCGCAGATAGCAGCGGCCGCGTCGCGCATTTGTCATCGTCACATTTGGATCGGCCGCGCCGGCCATTTCGAGAATGAACAGACCGTGGAATCCGATTTGAATTAGATTTTGCAGCAACTGCGGCCAGCCAATTTTCCCATCGCCCGGCGGCCAGTGATCATCGCTCACGCCGCCGTTGTCATGCGCATGGACCATTTTCAGGCGACCGGCGAGTTTGTATAACAGATTGTCCAGATCGCCGGAAAGAAATGCGTGACCGGTGTCGAGGCAGGCGCCGACCTCGGCGCCATTAATTGCATCCAGGATCCAGAGGATGTCGCTGGTATTGCCGAAAAGCAGGTGGGGCAATTTGTTTTCGAGCACGCAATTTATTCCAAGGTCCCGGCAGCGGCGCGCGATCCGGTTGAGCGAATCGATCACATGTTGCATGCGCGGTAACTGCTCTTCGACAGGAGTTGACGCCGGATTTTCCGGACCAGGATGCAGCACAAAATAATGCACCCGCAAAAGCGCCGCTGCTTCAGCCGCTTTGCATATTTCCGCCACGGAATTATCTCTTTGGGTCGCGTCCGAAGATGAGATGTCGATGTTGGGCGCGAACGGCGCATGAAGGGAATAAGCCTCCATTCCCAGTTCGCCGATTCGTTCCGCGGCACGACGCACTGCTTTTTCGTCATGAAAGTCGAGGTGCGCCGGCGATGAGCAGACCTCGATGGTGCTGAAGCCGCTTTCGCGGATCAGTGGCAGCCAATCAAGAATGCTCTGGTTGTAAAAGCAGCCGGTTGAAAGGCCGATGCGCCAGTTTGTCATGTGCTCTCCGATTTAGAGCTGATTGTTTAAAATCGACAAGGTTGTAACCGCAGTTTAAAAAAGGGCAGATTTTTTGTTCCTGGGCCGAGACACAATTAAAATCGACAAGGTCGTCCCGGCCAGTGACGAACAATCCGGCAAAAATGCGCGTGTAGAAATCCGCACGGGTCGCGCGATCGTATCCGCGGAACTGGGTCCATCCAAATGGGCGTGCGTACTTGGAATGGATCAAGCCCGCGATATGCCGCGGATGCCAGCCCAGTGCCAGCATCACTCGAACCAACTGCCGGATGCGGGCAGGCCGCAATAAAAGATCATTTGGTTGTTCCAGGATCATGCGCACACAGGCTGGCAAAACCTCCAGCGGAAACTGGTCATACGTTTCACTCCAGCGCTCTGGCCCATGCTGCTCCTGCGCATAAAACCATTCGTGAAACTCCGCCACCTTCGAGTCCGCGTAATCAGCGATTAATCCCGCCATGCTCTCACTCGCGTCCGGAATTTTCGTGCACGAATTCTCGGCCAGCTTCGCCGTCGCGGCCATATCTCGCATGGCGCGGACTCCTTCGCGCCACGATATGCCTTGTAACGGAATGACGAACAACGGCTGCAATTCGCTTAGAACTTGAGGATCAATTCCCCAGCTCTGCTGCCAGGGCTTAAGGTAAACACTGAACGGCACTCGCATCATACGGGTATAGAGCGGATCGCCGTACTCGGAGATGTCGAGGGAAATCATCTCGCGGCCATGTGGCGACGGCCCGACTTCCATGGCGGTAAGTTCGACAGGGATTCTTGTGTCTGGCGCCGCGGTCTCTTTGATTCGATAAGCGAGAAACTCCATGATCAACCCGAGCCCGGCAAAGGCCCGCGCAAGTTCTTCCAGAACTTCTTTCCCTTCCGGCCGATGAGGCGCTCCGTCTGCCTTCCATAAACTTTTCGGGCCGCGCCCGAGTTTGAAGAGGCGCTTGAACTCATCGGAGTCGTGCCGGATGCGCCAGACAAAATGATGCCCGCGACCGCTCAACAGATGCAATGGCGCGATGCCGTATTCGCGCAGCGTCCGTTCAATCGTCGCTGCGACCGGCTGCTGAAGTTCGAAAACCCGTTCCGGCTCGAGGAACGCCTCAGCCGCGCGATCAAAGTTAACGTACTCAACATCGAAATCCGCGAGCAAAGACGTTTGGTCCCAAAGCGAGCGGCTAATTTCGAAGCCGCGATCAAGAAGTGAATCGAGTGCCGAATCGATCCAGCACTGGTCGAGGCACGGCCCGTTCTCATCACCCGCAGTCAAATAGCGGCAAGTCGGGCTTTCCAGCGAGCCGCCACCCATGAACTCCAGGATTCGCGTCCGAACATTTCCGTTTCGATAATAATCTATCCGCTCTTCGATCGACATCATTGGTGCAGCACTGAATTCTGTAGAGCACTCCTGGTTCAAATCGGTTGAAGCGAGCGGACGTATTCCGGCAATTTCGAGGCCTCGGTTTTCACAAGATCGGATTTTACGTGCTCCACAATTCGCCCCCGGATTTCGGCCGGCAAGAGATCGACAATCGCGGCGTGAATCGATGCCGCGGCGGCGAACGACCATCCTTCCACGCCGTCACTCTCGACTATTTTCGCAATTCGATCGGCGAGCTGTTTGTAAATGCGGCGGTTGGTCTCGCTTTCCAGCTCTGGCCAATCGGTCACCGGACTTATGTGCCTTCCACTTGGATTATTTACTCGCAAGCCTCCGGTGCCCTCTTTCAGAAGATCGACAAGTTTCCCGTCCTCGGCCGTGTACTCGAACGCCTGCACCAATTGCAAACTCGGCCCGCGCGTATGCGTTTCCTCCACCCGGTACGCCTTCAAACTGCCACGGTCGGTTACGATGATAAGAGAGCTCGGTGTCATACGTAATCAGAGAGGTCGGCCGTTCGTTCGTCGTCAGTCCAGATTTCGCGCAGATGCGGAGGGAAAATGCCGCGCAATTTTTCCGGTTCGCCGGGTGAAAGGTTCGCTGAGATTACCTTCATCACGGCTTGTGTCAGGCGCATGGGATTGACGTTGTGATCGGCGGTAAAGTTCTCTTTCACC
>JBBQHM010000061.1:0-12342 GCA_038323965.1 Chthoniobacterales bacterium
CCCGGTAGCCGGGCACGTCAAGCGTCGGTAGGAATGCAGTGATCGCGAGAACTAGCGCGACGACCTGGCCGGTAATCGCGAGCCCGGCCGCGATCGCGCGTCGCGAATTCTTTAGACTGAGGATCAGCAGCGAGATTGCGAGCGGAACCGCCGGGACCAGCCAAAGGTTAGTGGCGATCCAGGGTGTCATCCTTTGAGCTGGTCGAGTTGGTCGACATTGGTCGTGCGAATGTGTCGGTAAACGGCGATTACGAGCGCGAGCCCAACGCCCGCTTCGGCCGCGGCAATCGCGATGGAGAAAATGGCGACCATCACGCCCGTCGGTTCGTGCGGCCCCGGCGCGAAACGCCAGAAGGCAACGAAGTTCAGGTTTGCGGCGGCGAGCATCATCTCGATGCCGATAAGAATGAAAATCGCGTGCCGCCGGCTGAGTGCCGCGAGAAGTCCGATGGAGAACAACGCCGATGAGAAAACGAGGAAAAGCTGAAGGGTCGGCGTCATTCGCGCTTCCCTTCCATTACCAGCACGAGGGCGCCGACGAGTGCTGCGGTGAGCAATAGACCGATGCAGAGCAGCGGCCAGATGTAGTCCGTCATCAGCGTTTCGCCGATTCGTTTGACCGTCAGCGCTTCAAATGTGGGCGCGACTGCGGCAAGCGACGGAGTCTTATAAACTGCCCACGCCAGTCCGCTGAAAACTGCTGTTGCGATAATGACGCCGCTCCAATTCGGTCCGCGTATCGTCTCACCCTCGCGCCGCGTCAGAAGAATCGTAAACACGATAAGGATGGCGACGGCTCCGACATAGACAAAGATCTGCACTAAACCAACGAATTCCGCACCTAACAAGAAGTAGAACGCGGCGAGACCAATGAAAGCAACTGCGAGCACGAGCGCAGCGTGGATTAACTTGCGCAGCAAAGCGGCAGCGAGCGCGGCGCCAAGCGTCACAACCGCGATGGCAATAAACGCGACGCTATTCATTCGGCGAAACGGTAGGTCCGGGTGGCGAAACGTTTATGCGCCCCGAGCAAACGCGAGAGAAGAACGTAGACGACTGCGATAATTGCGAACGACGCAAGCCATCCTGAAATGCCATGTGCAGCGTAGTGCCAGACGGCGGCCGCAAGCACGCAAGTGAACGCCATTGGCAGCATGAACTTCCAAGCGAAGTTCATCACCTGGTCCACGCGTGTCCGCGGGAGCGTGCCGCGAATCCAGATGAAGACGAAAAGCAGAACGCCGAGTTTCGCGAAAAACCAAACGTAGGACGGAATGAACGTGAGCCAGGAGATCGGCGCCTGCCAGCCGCCGAGAAAGAGCGTTACCGCCAATCCGCTGATCGCGAACATGCCAAAGTATTCCGCCATGAAGAACGTGGCGTACTTAAAGCCGGAATATTCCGTCATGTGACCGGCGACGATTTCCGATTCGCCCTCGGGCACATCGAACGGCGTGCGGTTCGACTCAACCAGCCCGGAGATGAAAAACAAAAGGAAGGCGGCGGCGCCCCACGGCTTCAGCACAAACCAATGCGGAATGAACCCGAGTTTATAGCCGCTCTGAGCGGCAACGATCGCATCCGGCGAAAGCGAACCCACGATCATCACAACGGGGAGCACGGTGATCAGCAGCGGCAGTTCGTAGCTGACCATTTGCGCGATCGCCCGCATCGCGCCAAGCATCGAAAATTTGTTGTTACTCCCCCACCCTGCCATGAAGACCGCGAGCTCCGTCGCGGAGCCGACAGCAAAGAAAAACAGAATTCCGCCGTCGATCGCAAACGGCGTCATGTTTCGCCCATAGGGAATCACGCCGAGCGCGAGAATCGCCGGCGCGGCCACCATGATGGGAGCGAGAAAGTGGACGACCTTGTCCGCGCGAATTGGAACGATGTCTTCCTTGATCAACATCTTGATGCCATCCGCGAGCGGCTGCAGCAGACCAAACGGACCCACGCGATTTGGTCCGTAACGATTCTGAATGCGCGCCAGGATTTTGCGCTCGAGCAATGACATCATGGCGAAGAGCGAGAGAAAGAGGACGAGGACGGCGGATATACTGATGAGGCTGGAGACAATCTGCTGCAGCCAATCGGGCATGCCTGCGAGGGGCGATAGCGCCCGGCGTTTTCCGATTACGAAAATCTGATCGAGAAATTCGCTCACTTGCGTTGAAGGAAAGCGATCCGTGAATTTTAATGCAAGGCCGAATGATCACGGCTAGCCCGGCAAAAAATTTTTGTACTTCCGTTTCTTCCGCCGCACGCACATATCGTAGCAGTCGCAGCTGAGGCGAAACGAACTCCCACTTCCATGAACGAATACGTCTCAGAATTAATGGCCGGCGTGAAAGCCAAGAACCCGGTCGAGCCGGAGTTTCATCAGGCTGTCTTCGAGGTCGTTGATTCGCTGGCGCCCGCGCTCGAGCGACATCCGGAATTTCGACGCGCGAAAATCCTGGAACGAATGATCGAGCCGGAACGCGTCATCATGTTTCGGGTGCCGTGGCAGGACGACAAAGGCGAGGTGCATGTGAATCGCGGTTTCCGCATCCAGATGAACAGCGCGATCGGGCCGTACAAAGGTGGCCTGCGTTTTCATCCATCGGTCAACCTCGGAATCCTGAAATTTCTCGCGTTCGAGCAGGTCTTTAAGAACGCGCTGACGACGCTTCCGATGGGTGGCGGTAAAGGCGGAGCCGATTTCGATCCGAAAGGAAAAAGCGACAGCGAGGTGATGCGATTTTGTCAGGCGTTCATGTGCGAGCTTTTCCGGCATATTGGCCCGGACACGGACGTGCCGGCGGGTGACATCGGCGTGGGCGCGCGCGAAATCGGCTTTCTCTTTGGCATGTATAAAAGGCTGCGGAATGAATTTACCGGAGTCATGACGGGCAAAGGCTTGACCTGGGGCGGCTCGGTGATTCGTCCCGAAGCGACGGGCTATGGCGCGGTTTATTTTGCAGCGGAGATGCTCAAGACAAGAAAGGAAGATCTTGCAGGCAAAACTTGCCTGGTCTCGGGAAGCGGCAACGTCGCGCAGTACACCGTAGATAAATTAATCTCGCTGGGCGCACGCGCGGTGACGCTCTCCGACTCCGGCGGGTACATTTACGATGAAGCGGGCATCAATCGCGAAAAGCTCGCCTACTTAATGGACTTGAAGAATAACCGCCGTGGCCGCATCTCCGAGTACGCGGAAAAATTCAAAGGTGTTGTCTTCACACCCACCGATCCGGCGCTCGATTACAATCCGCTCTGGAATCACAAAGCGGAATGCGCGTTTCCGAGTGCAACACAGAACGAGATCAATGGAAAGGACGCCGCGAACCTCGTAAAGAACGGCGTCTACGTGGTTTCGGAAGGCGCGAACATGCCGACGACGATCGACGGGGTGAATCAGTTTCTCGAGGCAAAGATATTGTTCGGACCGGGCAAGGCCGCCAACGCCGGCGGCGTCGCGACGTCAGGATTGGAGATGGCGCAAAACAGCATGCGCATTTCATGGACGCGCGAAGAAGTGGACGCGCGACTGTTCAACATCATGAAAACCATTCACGAAGTTTGTCACGCGACGGCGGAGAAATATGGCACGCCCGGTAATTACGTGAACGGTGCGAACATCGCGGGCTTTCTGAAGGTAGCGAATGCGATGATGGATCAGGGGCTGGTCTAACCGTTCATGCATACCAATCCGTATTTTTTCCTAATCATCTTCGTCGGAGTCGCGCTGGTTTTCCCGCTCGCGCCGCTGGCGCTGGCGTGGCTTTGGCGCCATTTCTTCCAGCCGCCAAAACCGGGCGCGGATAAAAACGCGACCTACGAGTGTGGCGTCGAGTCTCTGGGTGATGCGCAGATCCAGTTTCGATCTCAATACTACGTTTACGGCATCATCTTTCTGATCTTCGACGTGGAAGCGATTTTTCTCATCCCCTTTGCCGTCGCGTTCACTGGGCTACCGGTAGGCGCGTTCGTTGTGATTCTTGTCTTTCTGTTGCTACTGCTCGAAGGATTGGTCTGGGCGTGGGGAAAAGGTGGCCTGGACTGGGCTAAATAACGGGAGGGCATGATGGACGAATCGTTGCAGAGCGAACTGCAAAAACAGGGCATCTGGGTCACCTCGATGCAGGATCTTTATAACTGGGGACGCAAAAATTCGATCTGGCCGCTTCAGTTCGGTCTCGCCTGCTGCGCGATTGAAATGATCGCCACCGCGGCCTCCCGTTATGACATCGCGCGCTTTGGCGGCGAAGTTTTTCGACCTTCACCAAGACAGGCTGATCTCATGATCGTGGCCGGAACCGTCACCAAAAAAATGGCGCCGCAAGTGGTCCGACTCTACAACCAAATGCCCGACCCGAAATATGTTATCGCCATGGGTGCGTGTGCGATTTCCGGCGGACCGTTCAAGCAGGGTTACAACGTGCTCAAGGGAATCGACCGGTATATTCCGGTGGATGTATATATTCCCGGCTGCCCGCCTCGACCGGAGGCGTTGCTGCATGCCTTCATGGAACTGCAGCGCAAGATCGATGGGCAAAAGCTCACCGGCGGCGATCAAGCGGCTTTCCTGCGCGCGGAGCAGCCGAGCGAGTATCCAGTGCCGGCTTTCGGTGCGCATGATTTACAGCCCTCGAAGAACGACACCGTCTTTCACCCGCCTCACATCGAGCGCGTCTGATGATCGAATCGATCGAAGAGATCAAGGCGCGCATCGAGGCTGCGCTGCCGGCAGCAGTCGTCGAGATCGTGGCTAACCCGGGTCCAGCGAACCAGCCATCGCTATTATTGAATAAGGTGAGCGCGCTCGAAGTCGTGAGATTTCTGTGTGACGATTCCCGGTTGCGGTTGGATTTTTGTTCGAATGCGACCGGCGTTGATTGGCCTGAACGCAAAGTAAAGACGACGACGAAAGTGAAGACATTAGTCGATGGCGAAGAGAAAGAAGTCGATCAGGTGCTGGAGGAAACAATTCCCGGGTATCTCGAGGCAGTTTATCACCTCTATTCGATGAGTGAGAAGCACGGGCCGGTGATCATCCGCATGCGCACCGCGGATCGTGAAACTGCCGTGCACTTGCCGTCGTTAACTTCTATCTATCGCAGCGCTGAGTTTCAGGAGCGCGAGATCTACGATCTTTATGGCATTCGCTTTGATGGCCATCCCGATCTGCGCCGCATTCTAATGTGGGATGAGTTCGTCGATCATCCCATGCGCAAAGACTATCGCGAGCCGGATGACTACGAATATGAACCGACACCGCACGACGACGTGCTCGATAAGGCGAAGGCTCACTATTCCTTGCGACCGCAACTTGATGGCGCGGAGGGAATCCTGGAAGAATGAATTCGTCCACAGATTTCACCGATTTACACAGATTTTTAAAACAGAAGTTCGTCTCTTCCATCTGTGAAAATCTGCGAAATCTGTGGACATAAATATCTTTAAATGAGTACTGGCTTTCACGAACTGGCAGAGGCTCCTCCGGCGATGACTTCACGTCTTGAAGGCGAACTACTCGAAGTATCGATGGGTCCGCAGCATCCCTCGACGCATGGCGTATTTCGGATGAATGTCGCGCTGGACGGCGAAGTAGTAAGGAAGCTTAAGCCGGTATTTGGCTACCTGCATCGTAACCATGAGAAGATTGGGGAAACGACAAGCTACCTCGGGTCGATGCCATACACAGATCGGCTCGATTACTTTTGCTCCATGACCAACAACTGGGCCTACGCGCTAAGTGTCGAGAAGCTGGCGGGTATCGAGGTTCCTGAACGCGCGGAATATCTTCGCGTTATCCTGGCAGAATTAACCCGCCTCCAGAATCACATTTCACTACTAGGCTTCCTGCTGAGCGACATGGGCGCCTGGGGCACGCCGCTGATGTATGCGTTCCGCGAGCGCGAGAAGATTCTCGACTTGTTCGAGTCACTCTCCGGTTCGCGCATGATGTGCGACTATATGAGGTTCGGTGGCTGCCGGGTCGATCCCGACTCTGGTTGGATGGAGCGCGCGCAGAAGGTGGTCGCCGAGTTTCCGCGGTTTCTTGACGAACTGGAAGCACTCGTAGTTTCGAACGAGATATTAATGGCGCGGACGCAGGAGGTCGGGAAGCTATCGGCCGATCTTGCCATCAACGCTGGGATTACTGGACCAATGCTGCGCGCATCTGGCGTGAACTATGACATCCGAAAGGTGGACGGATATGGATTCTATCCGCGAGTTAAGTTTCGTGTCCCTTTGGGAGATCATGGAGATTGCTACGACCGGCTAATGATGCGCGTGCTCGAGCTGCGCGAGAGTCTAAGTATCCTGCAGCAAGCTTTCGCACAGGTCGCCGCAGGTCCAGTAATGAATCCGAAAGTAAAGGCACGCGCGTTTCGTCCACCGGCCGGCGAAGCGTATGGACGTATCGAAGGACCAAAGGGAGAACTTGGTTTCTATCTCATTAGCGATGGAACTGGGAATCCTTACCGCTACCGGGTGCGCCCTCCCAGTTTCGTGAATCTTACGGTGCTGGAAGACCTTTGCCTGGGACACACGGTCGCCGATGTCATGGTCATCCTTGGTCGCATCGACATCGTCATGGGAGAAGTAGATCGATGATCGGCTCGGGAATACTCAAGGGAATGGCGGTTACCGCCCGCAACTTCGTGGGAAGCTACTTTGAGAAAGAACGCCTGACCACGGTGCAGTATCCGGAAGAACGCGAGCCGCTTCCCGAGAACTACCGCAACTTCCCGTTTCTACCGTTTGATGGTGACGATCCGGAAGCGGGACTCCGCTGCGTCGCGTGCAAGATTTGCGAGAAAGAGTGTCCGCCACAGTGCATCTACATTGTCAAAAGCACCGACAAGAAGCCCGACTACATGGGCAAGCCGCAGTTCTATCCAGCGCAGTTCGATATCGATATCTCCGTTTGTATGAGCTGCCAGATTTGCGTGGAGGTGTGCCCGTTCGAAGCCATCAAGATGGACAAGGTCTTCGAACTAAGCACCCGCGAGCGCTTCGATACTTTGCTTCTGCGCAAACCGGAGCTGGCCAAGTCTAACGAGTATTATCACCGTATTCATCCGATCGAAGCGGCTGAGGTCGATGCGACGCTCGCTGCCGCGGCCGCTGCCAAGAAGAAACCAGCGACTCCCGGCGCGGCGTAAGGGTGGCACTCGTCTGGCAGCAGCCATGAAGTCTTTTTTCTTACGCGCGAATTTCGTGGTTTATGCTCCTCGGCAACGCTTTCTCCCATGGTGATTCGCACCCTCCAATCTTTGGTGGTGATTATGGCCCTTGGCGTCGCGAACGTGAAAGCCGATCCGGAACCGCTGGGCTCTGCGCAGGAGCAATCGCTCGGGAATGACGACGGCGTCCGCGTATTATTCCTCGGCGATTCGCTGGCGCTCTGTGGGTTTGGTCATCGACTCGACCAACGTTTTCGCTCGGACCCACGCATAGGCTCGGTCTTTAGTTACATGGCTTGCGGGACGAATCCGTTGAGCTGGTTGAAAGAAAAACCTTACGCAAATGTCAAAACGCGTTGTGGTTTCTGGAGTATCGAATCGGGAGCCAACCCTGGCCAACCGAAGGTGTCGGAGGATATTTACGGCATGGGCCGTGGTGGAGTACCTGGTGCGCACGACGTCCCGAAAATTGAAGACCTTCTCGCGAGCACGAAGCCGACGGTCATCGTGATGCAGAACGAGAACAACCTATTCGACGTGTTCGGTGGACGTTCCGTCGTCAATGCTGGCCGGGACCGGAAAGAACTACGCCGGTACATTGCCCCATTCATTGCGAAGCTGTTGAAGATACCTTCGCCCGCGCGCCGCCTTTATTGGATTGGATCACCGATTAACGGTCGAATCTCGAAAGAGGTTCAGGATTTTACACTACAACAAATTCGCGATGCTGTTGGGCAGGTTGGCATGGTCATCGATAGCCGGCCGTTCGTTTCCTATCCTTATCGGCACATGGAGCCGGATAAGGAACACTTCATTGGTCAGGACATGGATCAGTGGGCGGACCGGGTCTATGAAACGATCCAGCGCGACCTGGACGCGCATCCGCTCGCTTCGTCCAAGCTGTTAACCGAGTCGTCTGCGACCGTCGCCGAACTGCCGAAGAACACTCCAGCG
This sequence comes from Chthoniobacterales bacterium, assembly GCA_038323965.1. Lineage (GTDB taxonomy): Bacteria > Verrucomicrobiota > Verrucomicrobiia > Chthoniobacterales > UBA10450 > JBBQHM01. Next base: position 8,133 of record JBBQHM010000061.1, read on the forward strand.
CGCGCCGAATCGCCGCTGCAAGTGACGGCGAAGTTAGTTTTTAAATCGGAACCAATACCTCTCGACAAACTACTGCCGTACCAGGAATCACTGGTGACATTCATCTACGACGTGAAGCGGGTGGCACGGGGGCAATACACGGAAAAGCAAATTGCGGTGGCGCATCCGGCCTGCATCGCCCTCAAGATGCAACCGCTGGACAAATTGAAGATTGGGAAAATGTATAAGCTTCGGCTGCGCGAATTGCGCAGCACGACTTGGAACACAGCGAAAACCAAAGATGACTCGGGCCAAATCAACCTGGAGCCGTATATCAGAGTAGAAGATGAGCGAAAATTCCCCGGAGCAGCGCACTGAGATGTTCCCGAAGCTTTGGATTCGGTTTTTCTGTGTCTTCTGTCTACTTGTCGTTAGCGCGGCAGTGATCGCGGGAAAGTCGGGAAGCAGGAGGAAGCCCGAAGCCGAGCCTGCTCCCCCGCCGCCTCCGACGCGGGTGCTGATGATTGGGGATTCGTTATCAGTGGGAAAGTTTGGCGAATTTGTGGCGGACTATCTGGTCACCAGATTTGGTGCGACCAACGTTGCGCTCTTTGCGTCGTGCGGTTCGTCCCCGGAAAACTGGCTGCGCGGCGAGCCGGATTATTTCACCAAGTGCGGCTATCGAGAAAGGACAAGCACGAAGTCGCAGTATCTGGATTGGGCGAACGGAAAGCCGCCGCCGCATGTGCGAACTCCCAAAGTTGAAGATCTCATTGAGCGTTACCGGCCGACGGTTGTGATTGTGCAGCAGGGAACGAATTGGATGGACGGCCTGGCCGCGTCACCTTCGGCGAAGGAGCCTGAGTATCGCGAATACGCCCGGCGATTTGTGGCGGCCATTCTCTCAGGCAAACGCTCGGTGACGCGAGTGGTTTGGATCATGCCACCTGATTCGTCGCACTTTCCGCCCAGAGTGGAATCTGCCGCTGCCAACATCATCGAAGGCGCCGCCAGCGGAAAACGAGTCGATCTTATCGATTCACGTCGGTTCACCCATTACGTTTCGGGAAAGACGGGCGGGGACGGCATTCACTACAACAGCGAATCGTCGCAGGCATGGGCGCATAAAGTGACGGCGGAATTGCAGTCGCAATTGCCGGAAGTGCGTTATCCGTCACACGGGTCAGCGGATTAGCTCGGCCCAGACCGGCTCTTCCATCTGCATGGCGGGATCGTCCAGATCGCTCCGATTATATTTTTCGATCTGGGCTGCGACATCGTTCCATGCTCGTAGACGCAGCGAAATTCGATCCCCTGGTCGAACGCGCGCGGCGGATGTCCAGACGTTATCGCGCATGCTCCATGCATAAACGAGAGCGTCGGTAACTCCGTCGATATCGACGATGTGCAATGCCATCACGTGGTCCTTGTACGGGACAGTGCCAGCTCGCGGGACTGAAGAGACAGCGGCGACTGTGCCTTCGATGTCGCGTTGCTCACCCGGCTGCAACGCGAGGAATCGACTCGGCGCAGGCGTCCCTGGTTTCAAATCGAGCAATTTCCAGTCGCCCACGGAAAGTTCGCGGGCGGCGAATTCCCAGATCACTAATTTTTTTCCCGCCAGTCGATCACGGCCACGCGCGAGCTCGTGCTGCAGGATTTCGCGAGTGGCGAATGCGCCATCGCTATTCCGTACAACACAGTCGAGCGGGCGACCACCGAGGGCACGGCTCAGATGTTCCGGCAAGCCGGCCGACTCGCCCCAACCCATTCCGGCGAGAGAATAAATGTTTGCGAAACTGTCACCGAGCAGGAGCACGTCGGCGTCGGTTGATGAACGCCACGGGGCGTTCGCTCGCGAGATCTCGTGGATCGTCGCCTCTTCCGGAGCCACCACACGCTGATCCGCCGGCAACTTCAGCATCGCGGAAATATCGCCGGTCGCGACCACGCTTTTACTCACGAGATTTAATGCCGAAGCACTGCCTGACGAAGGTAACGCGATGAATTGCGCAAGGTTTTCGGCAATCAACTCCATCGTCGCGGGAGTCCAGTGTGAGTCGGTCCGCAAATAAAGCGCTGTTTCCGGCGCAGCGGATTTTTTCGCGCCGAGTAGCGGCACCGGATCGAAAACACGAATGCCATCGGCGTCCAGTTGATGTTTCCAATTATCGAATGATGCGTTCTGAAGCGGTCCATGTGCGCCGGCAAGCATCTCGCTTTCGATCTGCGGCTTGACCGGTACCGGCATGACGATGAGTGCAATGCCGCGGGCTGCGAGTTGATCGCGGAATTGAATGATGGCGCGAAGCGGATCGGGCTGGACGTTGGCCGCAAGACGGCGCGCGCGCAGTTGCGCCGGGGCGAGGAACGGTGCGCCGATGACGTAATCCACGTCGGGCCGATAGAACAGCCAACCTTCGCGTCCGATATAAACCTGCTCATTCCCCGCACCAAACGCGGCGGTGAGCAGCGTTTGCATCCGCGGCAGCAGCGCCTGCGACACGAAGGAGTCGCGCTCCAAAGTCTTTTCGCGCGCCTTAATTTCGGCTGAACGCGGCAACAGACTCCAGAAGTTAGAAAAGCGTCGTATCGCGCTGACCTGCTTCCACGTGGGCGCGATTTTTAGGAGGTCAAACATCGGCAGCCGACCGTTCGCGCGAAAGTGATTGGTCTCGGCGAATAACTGCAGCAGCGGGACAATCGCGATCGTGCTCAGGAAAAACGCGATCAATAATGCGCGCGTCGCGGGACGGAACGAAGTGTGAAGCAAAGCCAGCTCGGCTTCCTCTTCGCGCGTTAATTTGCGCCGCGTTTCCGGCGTTGGCTCATCATAACTCGGGAGCGAATGCGTGGGTTTGCGAGGCGCATCGTTGCCCACGCTGACGTTCCGATTTTTTCGACGGCGGATCATCAGAAAATAAAATAGATGAACGGGTTATATTCCTGCGTGGCGAGCGTGACGAGGGCGAGCCAGCCGAGGCCAAAACAAACCGCGACCTTGGGAATCGTCAGGCGCTGCGTCCAATCCCAGGTCTGGCGTCCGGCCCAAACCACCAAGGCAGCGACGCCAAGTGCGAGGAGGTAGTATGGCTTGTAAATAATTCCGCTGATCAAGGCGGAGGAAGGCAGGGCATCGCGCATCCCGAACATGCTGCCGAGATAAGCGATCGCGTGGGGAAGATCACGGGCGCGAAAGAATACCCATGCGAGGAGCACGATGAAAAACGTCAGCCCAATCCGAAGCGGTTTGGGCAGGTTGTGATAGAAGCTGTCGCGTCCTTGGCTGCGTTCAAACGCCAGCATGCCGCCGTGCATGCCGCCCCAGATGACAAAATTCCATGACGCTCCGTGCCACAGACCTCCGAGCAACATAGTGACGATGAGATTCGCGTAGGTCCGCGCGACCCCGCGCCGGTTTCCACCTAACGGGATGTAGAGGTATTCCCGCAGCCAGGTGGAAAGTGAAATGTGCCAGCGCCGCCAAAAGTCGGTGATCGACTCGGCGCGGTACGGCGAATCGAAATTCTTGGCGAAGATGAACCCGAACATCAATCCCAGGCCGATTGCCATGTCGGAGTAACCGCTGAAATCGAAGTAGATTTGAAACGCGTAGGCAACGGAGCCGGACCACGAATCGAGCGTGCCGATCGAGCCTGCGCCAAACGCCACGTCCGCTATTTTGCCGCACGGATTTGCGAGCAGGATCTTCTTCGCGAGCCCGAGCATGAAGAACGACACGCCGCGCGCGAACTTGTCGCTGGTCAGCGTCCGATGTTTCATCTGCTCCGCGAGAAAGGAAAACTTCAGGATCGGGCCGGCCACCAGGTGCGGCGGCATGGAGACGAAACACGAGAAGTCGATGAAGTTGGCCATCGCTTCCGCTTCACCGCGGTAGACATCGATCGTGTAGCTCATCGCTTGGAAGGTGTAGAAGCTGATCCCGAGCGGGAGGACGACGCGGAAAAATGTTTCCCATTGCCAGGCGGAGTGGCCAAACGTCCGGACGACTTCGTTGTAGGTCTCGACCCCGAAGTTGAAATACTTGAAGAAGCCGAGAACGAGCAGGTTTGCGCAAATCGAGACGGCAATCGCGAAGTGCTGCTTTCTCGTTCTGGCAGTCCCGCGCGGCAGGGCGCGCACCGGTTTCCCCCACGCCCGCCAGACGCGCCAGGTGTTGTGCGCGATGACGATGCTCATCAACCAATCGAGAGCCGTAGTTGCGAACATC
>JBBQHM010000062.1:0-12247 GCA_038323965.1 Chthoniobacterales bacterium
ATGACAAATGTCCTGAGCGTCGCCGCGGTCGTGAACATCTTCGTGGGGGCGGTGGTCGCGATTTTGCCGGCTCTGTCCGGCGCAGCCGGGCGCGCGATTTTGATGGCGCTTGTTTATGGCGCGCTCGCCGCGATCAACGTGCGCGGCATTCGCTCCGGCACGCGGGCTGTGGGCACGATCACGATCGCGAAATTAATTCCGCTCCTGCTCTTTATCGCGGCCGGAATTTTTTACATCAAACCTGAAGCGATCGCGATCGCGTCGATTCCCGGTAGCAAGGCGCTGGGCGATTCGGTGCTGCTACTGCTCTTCGCGTTTTTTGGAATCGAAACCGCGCTGGTGCCAAGCGGCGAAGTGAAAAATCCGTCGCGAACGGTCCCGCGCGCAATCTATCTCGCGCTCTGCCTCACCACGCTGATTTACATTCTGATTCAACTAATCGCGCAGGGAACACTCGGCGCAGCTCTCGCCGCCAACACGATCTCGCCTCTCGCGCAATCTGCCGGGACGTTCCTCGGCGACTTCGGGCGACTGCTGCTTCTCACCGCAGCGACGATCTCGTGTCTTGGCTATGTCACGAGCGACGTGCTGAGCTCACCGCGCATCCTCTTTGCCTTCGGTCGTGATGGCGTTCTGCCGCGCTGGTTCGCGCATGTTCATCCGCGGTTCCGCTCGCCCGATCTCGCGATTATCATTTACTCTGCGGTCGCATTTGTTTTCTCGCTCACCTCCACCTTCGAAGCGCTCGCCGTGATGGCGAATGTAGCTGCACTTCTTGTTTACCTCATCGCCTGCATGGCCGCCTGGCAGCTGATGAGGCGCGATGTGCGCGAGGCCGGAGAACCGTTCATGTTTCCCGGCGCACGCGTTTTGCCGATTCTGGCCGTCGTCCTGATCTTCTGGATTCTTGCGCACGCGACTCCCCGCGAGTTCCTCGTCACGGCCGCCGTCCTCATCGCCGCTTCGTTGATCTATTTCGTGCAGAAACTCTTTCGAGCGAATCAGGCGAAGCGTTAAACGCCCCCATATATGGTAGTCGACTGCTGCCAACAGCCGTCTATCTGGTGTTTTTTTTACTTGCTCGCCGGCTGACTTCCGCGGTTACTGGGTGAGTTAGCTTATCCCCGCACGTGTCATGCATTTAAAGTCACTCGAGCTCGTCGGTTTCAAATCGTTCGCGGACAAAACGCTTTTTGAATTTCATGAAGGTGTGACTGCGATCGTCGGCCCGAACGGCTGCGGAAAATCCAATGTCCTCGATGCGGTGCGCTGGGTTCTCGGCGAGCAATCCGCCAAAGCACTTCGCGGCGGCGAAATGGCAGATGTTATTTTCAACGGCACCGACACTCGCAAGCCCGTCGGTTATGGCGAGGTCTCGCTGACTTTTAGCGATTGCGCAGCTGATCTCGGCGTCGACTGGCACGAAGTGCGCGTAACGCGCCGCGTTTATCGCGATGGCAATTCGGAATATCTGCTCAACAAAACGGTTTGCCGACTGAAGGACATTCAGAATTTATTCGCGGACACCGGGGTTGGTCGCACGGCCTATTCGATGATGGAGCAGGGCAAGATCGACATGATCCTGAGCTCGCGGCCGGAAGATCGGCGCAGCGTTTTCGAAGAAGCGGCCGGCATTACAAAATACAAATCGCAGAAGAAAGAAGCGATGCGGAAGCTGGAGGCGACCGAGGTGAATTTGCTGCGCGCGGGCGACATTATTAAAGAGGTGAAGCGCCAGATCGGTTCATTGCAGCGCCAGGCCGGAAAGGCGCGTCGTTATCAGGCGCTGCATTCGGATCTGCGCGTTCTGGATACGCACTTTTCGCATCGCCGACTGCAAACGCTCGAACGCGAAATCGAGGAATGCGGAACGAAATTGGATTCGATTTCCGGCGCCGAGCGCGGTGCGCGGGGATCGATTGAGTCACATGAGACGCGACTTAGGGAACTGCGTGACGGCCTCGAAAAGATCGATGCGGAAATCTCGACGACACGTTCCGAGTTACAGCAGCAACAGACTGCGATCGCATCGAATCGTCATCGCATCGAATTCAACGATCAACGCGCGCATGAGCTGCGCGAGTTGATCGACAAACACGCGCTCGAAATCGCGACGGCGGAAGAGAAGCTGACGCAGCAGCAATCGGCGCTGCAAGCGGCGACCGCTCTCGTCGAGGAAACGGCCCTGCTGTTAACCGCGAAGAGTTCGGAATTTACAGAACTTAGCAACAGCGGCGACGGGTTGCGCGAGACGCGGTTGAAACATGAGGCAGACGTTCAAGCGCTGCAGCTCGCGCTGGCAAAAGACGAGACGAGACGAGCTGGGCTGGCGGAGGAAGCCGAGGGCACGCGCAATCGCCGTGAAGCAGCAGCCGGGCAGCGCGCACAACTTTCAGCTGCACTCGAGAACGCTTCATCCACCCGGGAAAAAGTAAGCGTCGATGTCGATAGCGCGCGCAAAGTGATCGAGGAGGAAGCGCAAACCATTGCATCCCTGCAACGTGCAGTTTTGACCGCGGAGAAGAAAGTAGAGACAAGTCAGGCCGCCCTAAACGATCTTGAAAAACGGTTCGGCGGGGTGGAACGCCAGATCGCGGAAAAGGAATCGCGTCTTGAAGTTTTGCGTCAGCTCAATGAAGAGGGCGAAGGGCTGGCCGCTGGTTCACAGGCCGTGCTTCGCGGCATGGGCGACGAATTTAAGTCGGCGGTCGCCGGCGCGCTCGCGGCCAAGCTCGACGTGGCATCGGAATACGTGCGCGCGATCGAAGCAGCACTCGGGCGGAACCTGCATGCGATTGTGCTGCGCGATCCCCAGCTTGTGCCGCAAATCCTCCGTCATCTGAACGATCAGCAACTCGGCCAGGCGGCTTTTTTGCTCGGCGATACCGGCGACGAACGCGATCTGGCAGCGCCGATTCTGCCCGCTACCGCCATCGCGTGGGCGGCGGAGAAGGTTGTGGTTGCGGAAGAGCTTACGCCGGTTGTCCGGCGCATGCTTCGTCACGTTGCGATTTTTCGGACGATAAACGACGCGCTGGCCGCGATTGAAACGACCGCGAATCTCGCGGCAGCAACTTTGGCCGGAGAATTCATCTCTCGCGAAGGCGTCCTTTTCGGCGGAAACGGCCGCGCGCGTTCCGATTCCATGCTCGAACGCGGCGCGCGCATCAACGTTCTCTCGAAGGAACATGCAACGCTGCTGCAAGAGCGGGAATCGTTTTCGTCGAAGGTTGATTCGGCCCGCGCCGAAGTAGCAACGGCTGCCGCCCAATTGCGGGAAGCACGCAGTAACCACCAGAAGGCGCAGATCGCGCAGAGCACTTCAGCCGCCAGAGTGTCGGTCCTGGAGCGGGCGCATGACGATGCGGCCCGGCGGCTCGATCAAATTCATTCCGAAGAAAATACGCTCGATCAACAACTCAGCGCCGCCGACGCGCGAATTGATGAACTGCAAGTTCAGCTTAGCGAGATTGTGGAGCGAATCGTGTCTTCGACTGACGCCCTGGCACAATCCCAGGCGCTGCGCGCAGAGGCAAGCGCGCGCGAAGAAGAAGCGTCCGCCCGCGCCGCGGAATTGCGGCTCATCGTCGCCTCGCACCAACAAAGACACGCCACCCTACTCGAGCAGCAGCAACCGATGGTGGCGCGAAAGGCCGAGCTCTCGGAGACCATTGCCGCACGCCGTAGTGACATTGCCAATTATGAACAACGCATCGCTTCGCAGGTAAATGAGACCGCCGCGGCGAGAGATGCGATCGCTGCGAATACGAAAGCCTCGGCGGCGTTGGAAGCAAAGATCGGCTCTTTTGCCCTCCAGCGCGCTTCGATCGCGGCCGATGTGGCGTCGATCGAAACCAAGCTGAGCGGTGCTCGCAATGCGCTGAATGATTTGCGCGATCAGCGCAGCTCTCAGCAAGTCCTGCAGTCGCAGCTTCAGATGCAGCTGGAGAATCTCGCGGAACACGTGACCCAGCGTTACCAGGTCGACCTGCGGGAATTCGTGCCGGACTCGTACGCGCATGAAAAAGTTTTGCGCGCCCAGATTAAACGCGATCCCAATACCGAAGCGCCGGTGGCTGACGATGAAGCATTGCAGAAAATCATCAGCGATCTCACGCACCAGCTCGATGCGATGGGGCCGGTCAATCTCGATGCCGTGCATGAGTACGATGAGCTGGAGGAGCGCCACAAATTCCTCGAGACGCAGATGAATGATCTCACGAGCGCGCGACGCGAATTGCTCGATGTGATCGCGCGCATCAATTCGACGACGCAGAAACTTTTCGCGGAAACCTTTGCGCAGGTGCGCGTGAACTTCCGCGAGATGTTTGCGGAACTCTTCGGCGGCGGCCGCGCCGATCTCGCGCTGCTTGACGAAAACGATCCGCTTAACTGCGGTATCGACATCATTGCCAAGCCGCCCGGTAAACAACTGCAAGGCATTTCGCTACTCAGCGGTGGCGAGCGGACCATGACGGCGGTCGCATTGCTCTTCGCGATCTACATGGTGCGCCCGAGTCCGTTCTGCATTCTTGATGAAATGGATGCGCCGCTGGATGAATCGAACATCAATCGCTTCATTAAAGTGCTCGATCGTTTCGCCGATCAAAGTCAGTTCATCATTATCACGCACAACAAACGAACGATCGCAAAAGCGGACATTCTTTACGGCGTGACGATGGAAGAACGTGGTGTGAGCAAGCTTGTCGGGATGAAAATGGCGCCGGCACCTGCGATCGGAACGGCGCCGCCGCAGCCGAGTGTCGCCGATGCGACGCAGCAGCATTTCCAGATCGACGAGACAGACGACGCCGGGCACTTGGCGGCACGCTGATCGGCATCATCTGTCATCCCGACCGAAGCGGAGGGACCCCGCCGCAATAGCGCGGCACCACTTCTCGCCCAGGCCACGGGTTCCCTCGAATTCGCTTAGGACGACGGAAGCAGAAAGCGAAACCGGTTGCTGCGCTATACCGTTGCTGCCAAAATCCACGAATGCTTCAGACGGCGCAGCGCGAATCCAAATCCAAGGCCGCGCCGCCACACGAACGGTATCTCGAAGCGTATCGCTGGATGCTTGTGGCACGCGTCCTCGAGGAAAAACTAGCGAGCCTTTATCGCGGCGGCATGATTACCGGAGGCGTTTATCTCGGGCGCGGCCAGGAAGCGATTAGCGCGGCCTGCGGGATATTTTTACAAAAGGGCGACGTTTTTGCGCCGCTGATTCGCGACCAGGCGGGCCGTTCCGCTTTCGGCGAACCGCTGCTCGATGTGATGCGCACGTACCTCGGTTCGCGACAAGGCCCGATGCGCGGACGCGATGGCAACATCCATCGCGGCCGTCCCAAGGACAATCAGCTCGCGATGATCAGCCATCTCGGCGCGATGATTCCGGTCATGGTCGGTAAATTGCTGGCCAAGCGCATGAAAGGCGAAAAAGGATTCGTCGGACTAACGACAATTGGCGAAGGCGGAATGCAGACCGGCGCATCGCACGAAGGTTTAAATATCGCTGCGGTGGAGCGTGTTCCTTTGGTGGTGGTGGCGACAAACAATCACTTTGCCTACTCCACACCGAACGACCGCCAGTTCGCATGCGCCGATCTGGTTGATCGCGCGAAAGGCTACGGCTACGAAGGAAGCTCTGTGGACGGGACGGATCTCACCGCCTGTCTCGAAGTGATTGGCGCGGCGGTGCAGCGGGCCCGAGCGGGCCGGCCCCCACAACTCGTCGTCGCCTCGATTCTTCGACTCGCGGGCCACGGCGAACATGATGACGCGAGCTACGTCCCCACCGAGGTGAAGAAAGAATTGTTTGCGCGGGATGCACTGGAGCTGGCGGAAAAATTGATCGCCGAAAAAGGGCTGGGCGGTGACGATTACCTTAAGAAAACGCGCGCGGAAATCGCGGCCGAAGTTGAAGAAGCCATCGCGACCGCGCAGGGAGAAGATGCTCCGGTCGGCAGCGACGAAAATTGGTGCGCGTTGAGTACGCGCGAACTAATGGATTCGCTGGCGTGAGCGTTACCTACCTCGAAGCGATCCGCGAAGCGCAGGCTCATCTCCTCCGCGAAGACGAGCGCGTCTTTATTTACGGACAGGACATCGCCGGAAAATTCGGCGGCGCATTTAAAGCGACGAAAGGACTCGCAGAACAATTTCCCGGTCGCGTTCTAAACACGCCGATCAGCGAGGACGCGATGGTCGGCACGGCGATTGGCGCGGCGATGGAAGGAATGCGCCCGATCGTCGAAATGCAGTTTGCCGATTTCTCAAGTGTCGCTCTCAATCAAATTTTAAATAACGCGGGAACGCAATTCTGGCGCACGCAAATTCCCTGCCCGATCACGGTGCGTTTACCTTCCGGCGGCACGAAGGGCAGCGGCCCATTTCACAGCCAGAGCATGGAAGCGATCTACTCGCATTACCCGGGTCTTGTGGTGGTCGCGCCGGCCACGGTCGAAGATGCCTACACGATGTTGATTGATGCCGTCGCGATCGATGATCCGGTCATCTACTGCGAGCACAAATATCTTTATTATCATCTCAAAGCCAATGCGCTGCCGAAGGATCGGTTGCCGATTGGCAAGGCACGCGTCGTCCGGCCCGGGCGCGATCTTAGCATCGTGACTTACAGCGCGATGGTGCACGAAGCGCTCGCGGTCGCGAAAGATTTCAGCGCGAAAGGAATCGAAATCGAAGTGATCGATCTGCGCACGATCAAGCCGCTCGATACCGACACTGTCCTCGCTTCCGTGGCGCGAACTGGCCGGCTGCTTTGCGTCGGCGAAGCTTTTCCGTGGGGCGGCGTAACTGCGGAAGTGATTACGCGCGTCGCGACGGAAGGATTTCATCTACTCGATGCTGCGCCGGCGCGTCTCAACGCGAAGGACACACCGATTCCATACCATCCAAATCTTTGGGCGGAACATCGTCCCAATGCGAAGTCGATTGCCGCGAAAGCGCGGCAAATTCTCGCCGAATGAGCTATTCGTCATCCCGAACGCAGCGAAGCGCAGTTGAGGGACCTCGTCGCGTTAGCTGCACGTTGCGCGACGGGGTTCCTCGGCTTCGTTCGGAATGACAATCTAATTTATGCCGAAAGTTCCTATCACCATGCCACAGCTCGGCGAATCGATGGCCGAGGCGACGATCGTTTCCATCAAGGTCAAGGCCGGCGATAAAGTCTCGCCCGACCAGGAAATCATCGAAGTTGAAACCGACAAAGCGGTGATGGGAGTGACGACGCCCTGTGCCGGCGAAATCGCGGCGATCGAGGCTGAGGTAAAAGGAACTTACCAGGTCGGGGCGGTTCTTGGTTACGTGGAAGCGAGCGAAGCCGATGCCGCGCGTTTGGTGAAGCGGGCGCCGCAGCCGCCGGAAGGCGACGTTGCGAAGGAAGTTCCCGGTCGCGAAGAGGAATCCAGCAAATCTTCGAGCGCGGCAAACGGTTCGCATTTCCAAGTCGATGAAACGGGCATCGCAGCGGTGCCGACAGGCTCACATTTCCAAGTCGATCAGGCGGGCGTGCTGCCCGTTCCGGTTGGAACAAAAGGCGCCGGCTATATCTCTCCGCGGGTTCGCGCGCGGATGGCTGAGCTTCAGCTAACGCAGGCTGATCTCGCCGGGATTGCTGGTAGTGGGAGCGCGGGCCGGCTGACGATCAAGGATCTCGAAAGTTTTCTCGGCGGGATCGAGCAACATTCGTCTGAGCAGGCGAGTGCAATTCGCACCGGTGTCGCAGACGCCATGCGTCGAAGCTGGACGCGTCCCCTGGCTACCGTGGGATTGTCGGTTTGTCTCGATCCAGTATTGCAGGATCGCGCGAAGCGTGACCCAAAACCGGGGCCAGCACTCTACGTCTTGCGTGCATTGGCTCTCGCACTTGCGGAGCAGCCAAACGCGGCGGCAAGGTTGATTGGCAATCGCGCTGTTCGCTCGGAATCGATTGATATCGGCGTCGCCGTGGAAGCGCAGGATGGCATCATGGTTCCCGTAATTCGCGGGGCCGATAAAACGTCGCTGGCTGATTTGAACAGTCGCTACGACGAGCTGGTGGATCTCGCGCGCCGACGTCGGCTCAGCTCGGAAATGACTTCGGGCGGGGTCGCGTCCGTTTCCAACTTCGGCACCTTCGGTCTCGATTGGGGCACGCCGATTCCATTGCCGGATCAGACGCTGCTACTTGGCTTGGGCGCCGGCAAGAAATCGCCGACCTGGAGCGACGAGAAAAACCAATTTGTTCCTACCATTCAAGCTGAGCTGACGTTGAGCTTCGACCACCGCAGTCTCGATGGCGGTGGCGCGGGTCGGTTGCTCAAGCGCGTCACCGAATTGCTGGCGGACCCCGCGAAGCTCTAATCGCAATTCTCCGGTCGGTTGCGCAATAATCACGCCCCCTTAGTTTGAGGGAGCTTGAACTCCGCGATCAATATCGACCCGAACATCACGATGAAGGGACTGCTCGAGCAGTTTCCTGGCGCGCAGAGGGCCATGTTTCGAAAGTATCATATCGGTGGTTGCAGCAGTTGCGGATTTTCGCCGGAAGAGACACTCGCAGGAGTTTGCGCTCGGAATGACAATTTGAATCTCGATGAGGTGATCGAGCACATCGTGACGAGCGATGAGACCGATCGTCTAGTGCAGATTTCATCTCTCGAATTAAGCGAAAAACTCGACGAGGGCGCCGCGGTAAACCTGCTCGACATTCGCACGCGGGAAGAATTCGATGCCGTGAAAATTGATGGCGCGCAGCTTTTCACTCAGGAGTTCATGCAGGAAATCCTGCGCCACTGGTCCCGCGAAGGTCTGTTTGTGATTTATGATCACCGTGGCGACAAGGCGATGGATGCGGCCGCATATTTCCAGGGACACGGTTTCAATCAGGTAAAGGTTTTGCGCGGCGGAATCGATGCGTGGAGCGCGGAGGTGGATTCGACTTTGCCGCGGTATCATCTGGAAAACGCATGAGCGACGAGGAACATCAGCAGGCGCCACGGGGTCCCTCGACTTCGCTCGGGATGACCGATGGGCGAATCGAAGAGGCGATCCGGAACCCGCAGAATCTCGGCGAGATGAAAGATGCCGATGCTGTCGGAACCGTGGGTAACGCAGACTGCGGCGACATGCTGCGGATGTGGATCAAATTTAAGGACGAGAACGGGCGGAAAGTGATTGATCGCGCGACGTTTCAATCGTTCGGATGTCAGACGGCAATCGCGGTGGCGAGCATTGCGACAGAAATGCTGCGCGGCAAAACCCCCGCCGAAGCGAGCAGCATGAGCGGCGAAGAGCTGGCGGCGCCGCTGGGGCCGCTGCCGCCGGTAAAAATCCATTGCGCGCAGCTGGTGGAAGGTGCGCTGCGCAATGCGTTGAGCGGCGAAATGGCAGTGCCGCTACCGACGCAAGCGGCTTCGTTGCTGGAGAGCTTCGCGAAAACTCAAACTGGCAAAGTGCGCGTGGTGATCGACAAGTAATTCACACATGCACCAGAACACTGAATTTACGACGACGCGGGAATGCGAAGGCGTGCAGATCCCGGCGGGCAATAAAATAACGATCCCGGAGGGGACGCCCGGCGTGATCACGCAAGCGCTCGGCGGTGCATACACGATTGCGACGTATCACGGCCTCGTTCGCATCGCGGAGAAGGACTTGGATGCGCTCGGGCTGGAAAAACCGCAAGCGCCCGGAAACGTCGAGCCGACGATTGCGAATGGCGCGGTCAGCGAAGACGATGTCTGGGCGCAATTAAAGCAGTGCTACGACCCGGAAATACCGGTGAACATTGTGGATCTCGGGCTCGTTTACGATTGTCAGCTCAGTAAGAAAGAGAGCGGTCAGACGCGCGTAGACGTGAAGATGACATTAACGGCGCCTGGTTGCGGAATGGGGCCGATGATCGCCAGCGATGCGCAAAGCAAGATCCTGACGATCGATGGGATCGACGAAGCGGAGGTTCAGCTGGTATGGGATCCGCCATGGAACCAGGGAATGATCAGCGAAGCCGGGCGCATGAAGCTCGGGATGGTCTAGGCGACACTCGTTGACACAGGTCTCCCTCCTTCTATAATCGTCATCCCCGCCGCGGCCATTCGTCTGCGCGGGGCCCTCTTATGCCTTCGACACAGATTATTTTGACGGAAAACGTCCCCGGCCTCGGCGCCGAGGCTGATGTAGTAAAAGTGCGCCGCGGCTATGCGCGCAATTTCCTTTTGCCTCACGGCAAGGCCTACGAAGTCACGCCGGCGGCGCTGCGACAGCTCGATAATCTTAAAAAGAAACGCGCCGAGCGTGAAGCCAAGGAATTGAATGATGCCGAAGAACTGGCGCGCCGGCTGAACAAGCTGCGGCTCGTTTTCAAACTCGAGACCGGCGAAACCGGCAAGGCGTTCGGTTCGGTCACCGCGCAGGATTTGGTGACTCGCGTCAAAAACGAAAGCGGTCACGATATCGATCGGCATAAGCTGCAGCTCGAGCAGCCGATCAAATCGACCGGCGAACACGAGATTGCCATCAAACTGCATTCCGATGTGACGGCGACGTTGCACATCGAAGTGAAATCGGCGGCCGCCGATGAGGCGTCCAAAACAACGGAGAGCGCCGAGCCCGCTGCAAAAAAAGGCTTCATCAAAAAGCGAACGGACAAATAAATGCCGAGCTCTCAAGGACGCGGTCCTGAGAAGCCTCGCAAGACAGCGACAAATGGCGCTGAGCGAGGCTCGGCGTCGGAGAATGGCGGGAGGGTTTTTAACAAGCCGCCAACAGGTTCTGCGCAGGATATTCACCGGACGCCGCCCCACAGCATTGAGGCTGAACAGGGCGTTCTCGGTTCGATGCTCATCGCGCCGAACGAGACCATCCCCGTCGCCGTTGAGCGAATCGACGAGAATCATTTCTTCGTTCCGGCTCATCGCACGGTTTATGAGTTGCTGGTCGAGCTTTGGAATGCCGGCCAGGCAGTCGACCTGATCACATTTACGCAAGCCCTACGCGATCGGCACCTGCTCGATAGCGTCGGCGGAGCGGCGGCGGTCACCAGTCTGTTCACGTTTGTGCCGACAGCGGCGAATATCGATTATTACCTCGATATCGTGCACGACAAATACGTGCTGCGTCAGATCATCGTGACCTGCACTGAAGGCGTTCGGCGTTCCTACGAGGAACAGGGCGAAGTCACCAAACTTCTCGATGAAGTCGAGCAGGATATTTTCAACGTGGGCGAGGAGCGATTCAAAGGCGCCGCGCCGACGATGAAGGAACAAGTGATGGGCGCGCTCGAGTCGATCGAAAAACTTTACGAGCGTCGTGGTGGAATCACCGGACTGAGCACCGGTTTCTCCGAACTCGACAAGATGACTGACGGATTGCATCCGGGAGAAATGATCGTCATCGCAGCGCGACCGAGCATGGGAAAAACCGCTCTCGCCATGAACATGGTGGAGAGTGTGGCGATCAACCAGAAGATGCCGGTAGCCGTATTCAGTCTTGAAATGAGCAGTCAGCAGCTCGTGCAACGCATGCTTTGCTCGCGAGCGCGGGTGGACCTGCAAAATGTCCGAAACGGATTTCTGGGTGAACGCGATTTCCCAAATCTCACCGCGGCAGCGTCGAAGCTGGCCGAGGCGCGCATCTTCATCGACGACACCGCATCGCTCAGCATTCTGGAATTGCGGGCGAAAGCGCGGCGCCTGAAATCGCAGCATGATATCCAGCTGATCGTCGTGGATTACATTCAGTTGCTGCGATCGACCACGCGACGCGGACAGGATAACCGGCAGCTCGAAATATCGGAAATCTCGGCAGGCCTCAAGGGATTGGCGAAGGAACTAAAAATTCCGGTAATTGTTCTGGCGCAGTTGAATCGGCAACCAGAGGCGAGAACTGGTGGTAAACCGCGACTCAGTGATCTGCGCGAATCCGGCTCGATCGAGCAGGACGCGGACGTCGTCGGACTACTTGTGCGCGCCGAAATTTACGAGGAAGACGAGGACGCGCGCGCTGAGAAAGAAGGCGAAGCAGATCTGATCATCGCGAAACAGCGCAACGGCCCTGTCGGGGAAGTCGCATTGACGTTCCTCAAGAAATTCACACGCTTCGAAGATCGAGCGAGAGAGAAGTCCGAGCCGCACTAAAGCGCGGGTCATCCCGGGCGCAGCCGGGGGGCCCCGGGGGGGATCCCACCGCGCCGCGCGGTTAGCAGCGGGGTGCCGACGCATAGGTCGGGGGGTCCACCATAAAACGAGCG
>JBBQHM010000063.1:0-12212 GCA_038323965.1 Chthoniobacterales bacterium
CATGATACCGATCGGAAGTCTGCAGGCGGGCGCGATGGCGCATTGGTTCGGCGCCCCCGCCGCGGTCGCGATCGGAGCCGGGGTTTGCATGGTGGCGGCAATCGTTGCGCGAATTGTTATTTCGCGGCGCGCGCAGGCCACCGAAACTTAGCAACGATCTTCGCCCGCGCAGGAGAGGCGCGCCTTGTTGACTCGGCGCGCGAACAAGGCCGATGTACAGCAAACAGGCGCACCGGATTTCCGGTGCGCCTGTCGCGAACCTAACAAATACTTTCTAGCGTCGGAACAAGTTCATGAACAACACGTTCACCTTCACGGTGACTTGATCGTTCACGAGATTCACGTCCTGACTACGCGGAGTGATGGCGCCGTTGCCGCCGGGAGAGAAATTGTCGTCGCCGAATTCGCTATGCCGGTACTCGACGCCTGCAGTGAGCCAGCGGTTGATCTGGTATTCGAGTCCACCACCTACGGTCCATCCCACCATGATGTTTTCATCTTCACTACGGAGCGAGTCGAAGCTGGTCCCGACGCCGTCATTGAATGCACGGTCGCGGACCGCGAGGGTGGTGTCTGCGAAGCCTACGCCGCCCGTCACATACAACATGATGCAGCCGAAGGTGTAACCGATCCGGGGACGGACCGAAGCGAACCAATCGGTAGTGAGCTCGCGACCCAAGGCGCCCGTCGTCTCATCGGTGTCGGTGATAACTCGCGCCCTCCCGTTGAAGGTGCGGTCCACATCGCCGGCGCCTTGGAAGTCGCCTTCGATGCCGAACACCCAGCGTTTCCACTGAAAATTGTAACCGATCTGCCAGCCACCGATGAATTCCAACTCATCGCGCCCATTCTCTGCCTCGTCCTGGAATACGACTGGGCCTTGATCTTGCGTGGGCTGATTAATAGAGTCGAGAGTTTCGCTCAGGTCGAACTCGTTAAAGTTCACACCGGCATTGCCGCCGATATAAAATCCCGTCCAGTTGCACTCGGGTGCCGCTACGGCTGCCGTCATCTGTTTGTCTTTCCCGGACATCTCGGTGCCGGCATTCGCTGCATTAAGGCTCAAGCCGAGTACCGCGATGGCGGCAACGGCAGTAAAAACTTTTTTCATTTGGTAGGTTAGGTTGATGGATTGTTAGGTTTCGAGCAGCCTTTTCGCCGAGGGAGGACATTCTGACAAGCGAAAAGTTCAAAAAAATTAAGCCCGGCCTTTTTTAGCCTCTGCAGGAGAAAACCGCGGACCTACCGGTTAGCGATGTGAATCGCGCGTTTTTCGACGCTCAACGCCGCTTCCTTTACCGCCTCGCTTAACGTCGGATGCGCGTGACAGGTTCGGCCCAAATCTTCCGCGCTCCCGCCAAATTCCATGACGGAAACGGCCTCGGCGATCAGCTCCGATGCGGCGTGCTGAAGGATATGCGCCCCAAGCAGACGATCGGTCTCTGCGTCCACGATGAATTTCACCACGCCTTCCGCGTCCTCGTTGGCAAGGGCGCGTCCATTCGCGCGGAAGGGGAATTTGCCGATCCGAACGTTTATTCCCTGCTCCTTCGCCTGCTCCTCGGAAATTCCCACGCTCGCCAGCTCTGGATTTGTGTAAATCACGCCCGGAATTGCGTCGTAGTTCACGTGGCCGGATTTGCCTGCTATATTTTCCACGCAGGCGATTCCTTCATCCTCGGCCTTGTGCGCCAGCATCGGACCCGCGATGACATCTCCGATGGCATAAATCCCCTCCACGTTCGTCCGGAAATGCTCGTCGACTTTTACGCGCTTCCGATCGTCCAGCTCAACGCCCACGCCTTCGTCCAGAACGCCATCGGCAAAGGCGCGTCGTCCCACCGAAACAAGAACCTTGTCCGCCTCAAACGTTAGCTCCTCGTCGCCTTTGGTGGCGATTGCAGTCGCTTTGCCATTCTCGACTTTCACGCCGGTAATCTTCGTCTCGAGGTGAAATTTCAAGCCTTGGGCCGTGAGCGCTTTCTGCAACATGGTCACCACCTCCAGATCGAAACCGAGGGCAATCCTCGGCAAAAATTCCACCACGGTGACTTCGCTGCCCAGCCGACTCCAGACCGAACCCAGCTCAAGTCCGATCGCGCCGGCCCCGACCACCAGCAGCTTCTTCGGCAGCTCGGTAAACGTCAGCGCCTCGGTGCTACTCACGATTGTCTGGCCATCAAATTTCGCGAACGGCAACTCCACCGGAACGCTTCCGGTCGCGATCACTATATTCTTCGCTTCGATTTCCTGGGTCGCGGCTTCCGACTCAATCGAAATTTTTCCCGGCCCGGTGATTTTCCCGACCCCCGCGAAAACAGTCACTTTGTTCGACTTCATTAATTGACGAACACCGCCGACCAGCGTCTTCACGACTTTGTCCTTGCGCGCCAGCATCTTCGCAAGATCGACCCGCGCGCCGTCGATCACGATGCCGTGCTTCGCCGCTTCCTTGGTTGCGAAATGGAAATGATCGCTCGAAACAAGCAATGCCTTGCTCGGGATGCAGCCGACATTCAGGCAGGTCCCGCCGAGCTCCTTATCCTTTTCGATGATCGCGGTCTTCAGCCCAAGCTGTCCGGCCCGAATCGCCGCGACGTAACCGCCGGGGCCTGAGCCAATGATGACGACGTCGAACGTTTCCATTTCTTAAAAATCGATCGGCAGCGTCTTCGGATTTTCGATTCCCTCTTTCACCTTGATCAGGAACGTCACCGCTTCCTTACCGTCGACCGCACGATGATCGTAACTGAGCGCGAGATACATCATCGGCCGGACCACGACGGCACCATTCGCTGCAATCGGGCGCTCCAGAATCTTATGCATGCCAAGAATTCCGCTCTGGGGCGGGTTCAAGATCGGTGTGCTAAATAGAGAACCGTAAACGCCGCCGTTCGAAATCGTGAACGTGCCGCCCTGCAATTCTTCGATCTTCAATTTCCCTTCGCGTGCTTTCTTCGCGTATTCGCCGATGTCGCGCTCGAGATCCGCGAACGATTTTTTGTCGGCATCACGGACGATCGGCACGACGAGCCCACGCTCGGTTCCGACCGCCACTCCAATGTCGAAAAAGTGATTCTGAATGAAATCATCGCCTTCGATTCGCCCGTTGATCGAGGGCACCGCTTTCAGGGCCGCGACCGTCGCCTGAATAAAAAATGACATAAAGCCCAGCTTCATCCCGTGCTTCTTGGTGAAGGCTTCCTGCGCGTGCGCCCGGAGCGCGAAAACCTCGCTCATGTCGCATTCATTAAAAGTGGTGAGAATTGCCGCCGTCTGCTGCGCCATGACCAGCTGCTGCGCAATTTTCCGGCGCAACGGCGACATGCGGGTGCGGGTGAAACGCCCGCTCTCCGCTTTTTGCGGCGCGGGAGTTGATTCAACGCGAGCTTCCGGCTCGGCGGCTTTTGTCTCGCCCGCGTCCTGACCCTTCGCGGCGGCAAGCGCGTCGCCTTTGGTTACGCGTCCGCCCTTACCAGTCCCGGTGATATTGCCCGCGTCGAGTTTCTCTTCCGCCACGACTCGTCGGACCGATGGCGATAAAGTCTTCGCCGCGGGATGCTCGCTCGCAGCGGCTTGGTTCGGATCGGGCTTCGCCGCAACCGACGTTTCCGTTCGTGTCGGAACCGGCACGGCGCCGCCTTCTTCAATCGTTGCCACCACTTCGCCGATCTTCACTTCCTGCCCCTCCGCCACTTTCGTGCGCAGGATTCCGGCACGCTCCGCGACGATCTCCGTCGAAACCTTGTCAGTCTCCAGCGTGAACAACGGCTCCCCGGCGTTTACCGATTCGCCATCTTTTTTATGCCAGACGGAGACGACACCACTGGAAATTGACTCGCCGACTGCCGGAATTTTGACCTCGAGACTCATGCGCGCGTTACTCTATGGCAAAGCATTCTGCGCGTCGAACGTGATGTGTTAAATCGTGAACGCTTCGCGAATCAACTGCGCCTGTTCGCGCTTGTGAATCGTAATCGCGCCTGCCGCCGGGCTCGCGCTGGGATGGCGCCCCGCGTAGGTGACTTCGCGACCGAAAAAGCGACGGAGCCGGATTTCGATGAAGGCCCAGCCTCCCATGTTGCGCGATTCTTCCTGGCACCAGATCAGTTTCGCTTTTTTCGGGAAAGCCTCGATTGCTTTGCGCAATTGCTTTTCCGCGATCGGATAAAGCTGCTCGATCCGGATTATCGCGGTGTTCGTGATCTTATGTTTTTCCCGGTAGGCCGCGAGATCGTAGTAAACCTTCCCGGAGCAGAGGATGATGCGCTCGACCTTCGCCAGCTTCGTTTCGTCGGGAATGATCTCGTGAAATTTGTCGTCGGTGAATGCGCGCGCCGGTGACGACGCAAACTCCGCGCGCAACAGACTCTTCGGCGTCATGATGATAAGCGGTTTGACGAAATCGCGTTTCATCTGCCGGCGCAGCACGTGAAAATATTGAGCCGCGGTCGTGACGTTGCAGACTTGGATGTTGTCTTCGCCGCAGAGCTGCAGAAAGCGTTCAAGCCGTGCGCTGGAATGTTCCGGCCCCTGCCCTTCGTAGCCGTGCGGCAGCAGCAGCACGATGCCGCTCGGTCGTTGCCACTTCGATTCCGCCGAGACGATGAATTGATCGATGATCGTCTGCGCGCCGTTCGCGAAATCGCCAAACTGCGCTTCCCACGCGATCAGCATATTCGGGAAATCGAGAGAGTAACCGTAATCGAAGCCGAGCACCGCCGCCTCGGAGAGCAGACTATTATAAATACAGATGCGACCCTGGTCGGTCGCGAGATTCATGAGCGGCATGTAGGGCGCACCGGTTTTCGCGTCGTAGAGGAATGAATGACGGGTACTGAATGTGCCGCGCCGGCTATCCTGGCCCGACAAGCGCACCGGGATTCCCTCCAGCAGCAGCGAACCGAAGGCGAGCGCCTCGGCGTAATGCCATTCAAACAAGCCGCCCTTTTCGTAAACGTCGCGCCGATGATCCAGCACCGCGCGTTTCACTTTTGGCTGCACGTTAAAATTCGGCGGCACCGACGTCAACGCATCGACAATTCGCTTGAGCGCTTCCGGCGTGATCGATGTATCCGGCGATTCCGCGGCGTAATTCGGCTGAAAGACAGCCGTCGATTCCATGAACTTCGCAAACTTATCGGCGCGTTGTTTGTCGAGCGCTTTGACCTCTTCCAGCGTCATATCGAGGCGAAGCTCAAACTCCACCTCCAGCGAAGCCGCGTTTTCTTCGCTGAGATCGCCAGATTTTAACAACTCCGCCTTGTAGATTTGCGCCGCGGACGGGCGACTCCTGATTTTCTCGTAGAGATCCGGCTGCGTGAACGCCGGTTCGTCTCCTTCGTTGTGTCCGTATTTGCGGTAGCAATACATGTCGATGACGAAGTCGCGTCCGAATTCCTGGCGGAAATCGAGCGCCATCTCCGTGGCAAACTTTAACGCCACCGGATCCTCGCCATTCACATGCAGGATCGGCACCTCGATCATCTTGGCGATGTCGGTGCAATACATCGACGAGCGCGCATCTTCGGGCAAAGTGGTGAAGCCAATCTGGTTGTTCACCACCACGTGCACAGTTCCGCCCGTGGAGTAGCCGGGCAACTGCGACATGTTCAGCGTTTCCGCGACAACTCCCTGTCCGGCGAAAGCGGCGTCACCATGAATCAAAAGCGGCAGGACCTTGCGCCGATGTTCCGTGTCGCCGCGAATACGCTGGCGGGCGCGCGCGTTCCCTTCGACCACGGGATTGACCGCCTCGAGATGGCTCGGGTTCGCCGAAAGCCGGATCTCGACCTCGCCGCCGCCAGCGAGCTTCCGCACCGTCTGGTAGCCGAGGTGATATTTTACGTCGCCATCGCCCGCCACCAGCTCGGGCACATAGTTCTCGCTAAATTCCGTGAAGATGACCTTCAGTCCCTTCTGCAGGAAATTCGCGAGAACATTCAGCCGTCCGCGGTGCGCCATTCCCATGCAGATTTCCTCGACCCCAACCGCCAGGCATTTGTGCAACAGCTGATCGAGAATCACCATCAAACCCTCGGAGCCTTGTAGCGAAAAACGCTTCTGTCCGACGTAGCGCGTATGGAGAAAGACCTCGAACGTTTCGGATTCAAGCAGCGAGCGCAGCAGCGCCAGTTTTGTTTCCCGCGGCGCATCGCGACTCGCCAAGCGCGATTCGAGCCGGTGGCGGACCCAATTCCGGATGCGGGTATTCTGGATGTGCTGAAACTCGGCACCGATCGTATCGGCATAGATCGTCTCCAACTGCGCGATCATTTCGCGCAGTCGCATCTCGCGGCCTTCCAGGAAGAACTTCGAACAGACGCGCAGATCGAGATCCTTGTCGGTAAAACCAAGCTCGCGCAGCGTCAGCAAGGGATTCTCTGGGCGTTTCTCCGCCAGCGGATTTACGCGCGCGATCGTGTGCCCAAGCGTGCGGTACCCATAAACAAGCCCGTCCACGCGGGTCTGCAGCGGACCTTCCCGGAATTCGTGTCGCTCCGTCGCGGCGGCAGCCTGCCCATTTTTCCCGTCCGTACTCCCAAGCTCGAACCCGTCGAAAAATGCACGCCAACCGGCGTCAACCGAGTCGGGATCGCTCTGCCAGCGTCCGTAGTTTTCCTCCAGAATGTCGAGATTCAACCGGCTCGCGAATGACGAAGGCATTTCACTTAACTGTGCAGCCGATCCCTTTGGCGGCAAGTTGACAGTCGCGATGACACTCCCTTATTTGCGACGCAAAATGCGACGGAACCTCCTGCCGCTAACGTTCGCGCTGATCCTTCGCGCCAGTGCGTCCGCGCAAACCGATCCCGCGAGCGAGCCCACCGTGATCGCGGTCGGTAAGGTTCTTCCCGCCGTCGTCAACGTGAACACGGAGCGCATCGTCCGCCGTCAGGTCCGCGATCCGTATGAAGATTTTTACTCACAGTTTTTCGGGAACTACGGTCGGTCGCGTCCGCGCGAAGTGCGGCAGACCCTACAGAGCCTTGGGTCCGGGTTCTTTGTGAATCCCAATGGTTACATCATCACCAACCAACACGTCGTCGAGCGTGCCGCCGATTTGAAAATCGAAGTCATCACGAGCGACGGCAAAACCTGGAAGGCGCATTACATCACCGGCGACGCGAAGAAAGATCTTGCCATGATCAAGGTCGATGGCGATGCCAACTTCGCTTTCATCGACCTCAATAATCCGTCGCCGAATCTTTTGGGTCAGACGGTGATCGTGGTCGGGAACGCCGTGGGTTACGGCAGTTCCATCAGCCGCGGCGTGCTAAGTGCGATGAAGCGGAACATCACCATCGAGGAGATTGAATACACGGATTTGCTGCAGACCGACGCAGCGATCAATCCGGGCAATAGCGGCGGACCTGTGATTGACGTTGCCGGCCGACTCGTCGGGGTCAGTTCGGCGAAAATGGCGTTCACCCCGCAAGGCGTTCCGACACAGGGAGTGGGCTTCGCAATTCCGGCAACGACAGTGCGCGATGCTGCGGTCGAATTTCTCAAGACAGCGCAAAACAAGCCGGCCGCAAAACAGCCAGCGCCGAGCGGACCGGCCGCTTCCAAGGCCAACGAGATGTTCGGCATCCAACTACAGGATCTGACGCCCGAATTGACCGAAGCGCTAAACCTGGTCGCCGGGCGCGGCGTTTTAATCAGTGGAGTGGAAAGCGACAGCCCTGCGACCGAGGCGGGTCTGGAGCGTGGCCTTGTCATTTATCGCATCGGCCGACGCGATGTGAATTCGGTCAAAGAAGTAGAAACGATCCTGGCCCGCGCGGCGAAGGGATCGCCCACGACAATGACGGTGGGACTTGCGCGCGCAGACGGAACGCGACAATTGGCTACAGTGTCGTTGACTCCTCGCTAGAAAATTTCGTCAACGACTTGGCGATTCAGTTGTCTCAAGGATTACCGCCGCATGATCAAAGTTGAAAATTTAACGAAACGTTACGCCGGGCATACCGCGATCCGCGACCTGAGCTTCGAGGTCGGCAAAGGCGAGATCATGGGATTTCTGGGCCCGAACGGCGCGGGCAAGACAACGACGATGCGCATTCTCGCGAGCTTCATGCCGCCGACGTCGGGCCGGGCGACGATTGCCGGTTACGATATTTTTTCGCAATCGCTCCAGGCTCGCGCCCATTTGGGATACATGCCGGAGAACGTGCCGCTCTATACTGATATGCGCGTCACCGAGTATCTAAATTATCGCGGCGCGTTGAAAGGCATTCCCCATCGGCGGATGTCCGAGCGCGTCGGCGATGTGAAAGAGCTTTGCGGGTTGAAAGAGGTCGAGAACAAGCTCATCGGTGCGCTCTCCAAGGGATACCGCCAGCGGGTTGGACTGGCCGATGCGCTGGTGCACGAACCGGATCTGCTGATCCTTGACGAACCAACCAGCGGTCTTGACCCAAATCAGATCCGACAGGTGCGCGACCTGATCAAAAGCCTGGGTAAACAGCACACCATCCTACTCTCTACTCACATCCTTCCGGAAGTAGAGATGACTTGTAATCGCGTTACGATTATCAACCGCGGCCGGATAGAAGCCTCCGATACCCCGGAGAATCTGCTCAGTCGGATTCGGACTGCCGGAGGACTTGTCGTAGAAGCAAAGACTGGGAATGACAACGGTGCCGAGGAGCTCAGGAAAATAACCGGAGTTCGCGATGTCACAGAAACGAAGGAAAATGGCTGGAGCAATTTGTCCTTGCGCGTTGAGAGCGGAACCGACGTGCGCGAAGAAGTTTTCCGGCTCGCGACCGAGCGGCACTGGACGATCCGCGAACTAACCCAGCGACGGGCGACACTGGAAGACGTTTTCGTCGAAATTACCCATCCGGACGAGGACTAAGGCCATGCGAAAGTTTATTACCTTATTCGGTCGGGAAGTGCGGAGTTACTTCTATTCGCCGATAGCCTACATCGTTCTGGTCTTCTTCCTGATCGTGAGCGGAGTTGACTTCTATTTTCAGCTATCATTCATGAACGGACGTCAGGCTGGTTACTCCGTTCAGGAAGCGTTCTTCAACTCCGTCTTCTTTTGGTTCGCCTTCGTCTTGATTTTCCCGCTCATAACCATGCGGCTGTTCGCTGAGGAATTTAAGCTGGGCACCATCGAGCCGCTGATGACCGCTCCCGTGCACGATCTGCAGGTAGTCCTGGCCAAGTTTTTCGGCGCTCTGTTTTTCTATATTGTGCTCTGGCTGCCAACGCTACTTTACTTCGCCATCTTCCAATTCGTCACCCGCCAGCCTGCTGCTGGATCGCCGGGCGCATACTGGGGTTCCTACCTGATGCTTTTTCTGCTGGGAATGTTTTACATTTCCGTAGGTTGCCTGGCCTCTGTGCTCACTAAGAACCAGATCGTCGCGGCTATCATCTCGTTCTGTGCGATCACTCTGCTTTTCTTCCTCGGTCTGGTTTCCTTCATCCTCCTGGACGTTAGCTCGTCCACCCGACAGCTCCTCGGCTACTTCTCGGCCATCGAACACATGGGGACACTGTCGCGCGGCGAGTTCGATACCCGACCCATTGTGCTCTATACGAGCATGACGATTCTGATGCTGACTCTGACTTATCAGGCATTCCAATCGAGGAAGTGGAGATTATGAGCGGTGCCGATCCTACCAAGGACAAGAAACCAGGGATCCACCGTGTCCAGATTGGACTCAACGTAGTCATCCAAGTCGCGCTGGCGCTCATTCTGGCAGCGATGGTGAACTATCTCGGCTTCGAGCATTACAAACGCTGGGACTTATCTCGCGATCATAAGTACGAGCTCTCCGATAAGACGAAACGCTTTCTATCGACCCTGAAAGACAAGATGCGAGTCACGGTCTTCTTCGCGCCCAACACGCCTATCAGCGGGGATGTGCAGAACCTCCTCATGGAATATCAATACGCTGCGAAAGGTAAGATTGATGTCGAGAATATTGATCCGCAGCGAAACTTCTCTCGCGCGAAAGCATTATTCGATAAATACAAAGTTGTTAGTGAAGAGAGCCTGATTGTCCTCGATTACCAGGGCCGCAACAAGACGGTGAAGGCTTCGGAGATGGCTGAGGTTGATCAAAGTGGAATGGCTATGGGCGAGGGTCCCAAGGTCACTGCTTTCAAGGGGGAGCAATCTGTCACCGGAGCGATGATCGATTTGGTTGAAGGAAAGAAGAACACCGTTGGTTACCTGGTAGGACACAAGGAACCGACAATGGCGGAGGGGTCGCCCTTGCTGACACTCAAGACCGTCATCGAGAACGAGAACATCAAGCTCCAGGAATTAAACCTGGCTAACGTCGACGCTATTCCAACTGACCTCCGGGCTATCATGATCGTAGGACCGCAATACGATCTATCCGAACGCGAGATGAAATTGCTGCGCGACTTCTGGGATAAACAAGGACGTATCCTTCTACTTCTTGACCCATCCGGCAAAACGCCAAGGCTGACCGGTTTTCTAAATGAGCTTGGAGTCAAGGTGAACGACGATCGGCTCATGGCCCTGATGAAGACCGGAATACAGGAAGTGGCGCGGGTTCGCGATGTCATCGCGCGATTCCTGCCGCAATCTCCTATCACGCAGCTACTGGGAGATGTCCGCGCTCCCTTTCTGGGCGGCACTTCGTCAATCGCTCTCGAGCCAGATAGAGTGCGTGCTAAAAACGTGCAGCTACAACCCCTCGCCGAGGCGGAAAAAGGATACTGGGGAGAAGTGGATTATAATTCCAGCGACGATTCTCAGCTTCAATTCGATCAGGCGCGCGACCACGCTGCACCATTGAATATCGCCGTTTCCATCGAGAAAGGCGCCGCGGGCGATGAGCGTGTGCAGGTGAACTCTTCCCGCATGGTCGTTATCGCAAACTCTACTTTCATTCAGGACAACGCGATCACGCAGGGTCAGCAGGGACTCGACTTTATGTCGGGTAGCATCAACTGGCTGCTCAGTCGTGAGCAGCTGATCGGTATCGCTCCGAAAGTCCCCAAAACGCTCACGTTTAATCTCGACGAGAATGCCCTGGCGAATCTCCGCTGGATCATCCTCGTGCTATTGCCCTTGATACCGGCGACGCTTGGTCTCTTCGTCTGGTTTCGCCGGCGTGCCTGATCTTCGTTAGATGAAAACGCGTCCTACGTTACTCCTGCTCGGCGTCGTCGTCGCTATCGGCGTCTATATCAAGTTCTACGAAAGCAAGCGCCCAAACACGGAGGAAGCGAAGCGGCAATCTGAGAATGTAGTGAACTTTAAGCGCGACGCGATTGACGGGCTAATCATCCAAAATGGCGACGACCGCATCGAGTTACGGCGACACGATAAGAAATGGCGAATGGAATCCCCGGTGAAAGATCAGGCCGATGCCGCCCTGATCGAGAATCTACTGCTCGATCTGGAGGGTTGGCAGAAGGAAGCGACGATTACCGCCAAGGAGATTGAGGCCGATAACAATAAGCTGGCGGAGTTCGGCGTCGGTAAACCAAAACTGCGGATGAAACTCCTCGGAAAAGATGCACCCCCGGAGATTCTCTTTGGCAATAACGCGGCGCTGGAAGGGAAGATGTACGTCCGGGCTGAGACTTCCAAGGATACCTATCTGGCGACTCAGACGATCAGGAATGACATAGATAAGAAGCCCGAGGAATTTCGTGACAAGAAGCTCATTGATTTGGATGCGAATCAAATCAACCGCGCCGTAGTGAAGACTTCGGCCGGGGAAATGGAAATAGTTAAACAGGGTGAGCACTGGGATATTACACGCCCTCTGCGCGCTCGTGGAGACGACCAGAAAATCGGTGATTTGGTTTCCCAGGTAACCACCGCGCGCATTCAAAGCTTTGTCGGTCCGGATAATGGGGATCTCAAGCCCTTCGGGCTAATGGAACCGCGCGGTGCGATCACCCTATTTTCAGCTGATGATAAACAAGGTCAGCTACTGCAAATCGGGGCACCTGTTGATAAACAAAAAGACCAGGTTTACGTGAGGTTCGCTTCACGCGGTTCCGTCTACACCCTGCCGAAAAAGATCGAGGAGTTACTCAACGTTAAGCCGGTCAATCTTCGTGACAAACATCTGGTGCGCTTCGACCAGAACCAGCTTGATCGGGTTACGATCGATGTGCCGGGTAAGGGAAAAACGGTGCTAGCGCGAAAGGATCAGGACTGGACCATCGCGAGTCGTAACAATGCCGCTGCCAATTCCGTTGAA
>JBBQHM010000064.1:0-12026 GCA_038323965.1 Chthoniobacterales bacterium
GCTCGATGGCGAACCACGTTCCGCCATGGCGACGGCGGCGGAAGCGACCGTGCTCGGCACCGTCAAGGAGCAGACTTTCCAGGACATCCTTGAGCTCGCGCCGAGTCGATTGCACATGAATTTCCTGCGCTCAGTGACGGAGCGTCTGCGCAGCGTAAATTCCCATTTTATTACCGAGGTGATGCGCTCGGAGCGACTCAGCCTCGTGGGATCGATGGCAAACACGATCATTCACGATCTCAAGAATCCGATCTGCATCGTGCGTTGTTGCTCGGATATCATCGCGAGCGAAACAAGCGACCCGCGTTTGCGCGAGCTGACGCAAATGCTCGACGGCGCCGTCGACGGCATGCTCTCGATGACGCAGGAGCTGCTCGATTACGCCCGGGGCTCGACCACACTCGAAACGCGACGCATTTCCATCTGGGGAATGCTCGATGAGTTGAACAAGCAAGCGCTGCGGTTGCTCCCCGGTAAGAACATTCAATTCGTGAAGCACATCCGATACGGCGGTGACATCGAGATCGATCTCGCCCGCTTCATCCGGGTGCTGGCTAACCTGATCAAGAACGCGCGCGAAGCGATGCACGGCGGCGGAATTCTAACCATCACGACGGATCTGGTGCAGGACCAAGTGGTGCTGCGAATTTCAGACACCGGTATCGGTATCCCGCCCGAACTCGTGTCTAAATTGTTTGAGCCATTCGTCACCCACGGGAAAGCCAACGGAACTGGTCTCGGGCTGGCCATGGCAAAGTCGGTCATCGACGCGCACCGCGGCAAAATCTCGATATCGAGCGTGCAGGGTAACGGATCCACGGTGGACATCCGCCTGCCCGTCCCGAGCCACGATAAAGTCGCCGCGTAAAGCGCGCTCAGCGCAGCGCGCTGGATGAAGTTGCAATTGCGGAGTGCAATTCGACATTCCGAAGCCGATTACCCCGTGGTGTAACGGTAACACAGCGCCCTTTGGAGGCGTTATTCATGGTTCGAATCCATGCGGGGTAGCCATCAATTCCGATTGAATTCTTGGAGTCGCGATGCGGTCTAAGCACCACCGTCCTCGAGCGTGCACAAAGCACCGCGGCCGCTGCCGGGCCTCCTATTATGGTTGAGAAAATTTATTTCGAACATTACCGGCTCGTCGTGGACGAGAATAACAACCCGCGTGAACTGACGCGGACGGGTGAAGCGATCACGTATCGCGCGATCGATCTCCGATCGGGTGAATCGACCGCGGTGACACGGCTTCCGATCTCCGCGATTCCATCGGACATGCGTGAGACTTTCGAAGAACGCGCTCGCGCCACGGCGAAGCTTGATCATCCAAATATTGCCAGGCTGCTCGCCTTCGGGACTGAGGGTGAGGACTTCATTCTTGTCTCCGAGTTTTTACAGGGCGAATCGATCGGACGCTGGGTCGCGCTGCGCGGGCCGCTGCCTCCGGATGCCGCCCTGCGCACAGCGCTGCAGGTTACAAACGCCTTATCCGCGGCTAAATTCGAAGGATTAAATCATCCGGCGATCCAGCCTTCCAATGTCTTGATCGTTCCGGGCGAGGCGACGGAAGGCGGCTGGCCTTATGTGAAGGTGACGAACTTCGCGCTGGCTGGAATTAAACTTGAGGCGATGCCGCAATTCGCGAGCCCTGAACAGCTTAAGGGCGCGCCCGTTGATTTTCGGTCGGAAGTCTATTCGATCGGCGCGACCATGTGGTTCATGCTCACCGGTGCCATTCCCGGCGCGCAGGATCGTGTCGCCGAGACCCGCCTCGTCCGAAAACTCCCGAAATCTCTGCGCGCAATTCTGGCGCAGACATTACAGCCGGATCCGGCCCAGCGCCCCGACACACCCATGGCGTTCACCGAGGAACTTGTCGACGCGATGGGGACAGTCGACCGGCGGCAGGCGCTGGGTAAAAAACTTGGAATTCCAATTGCCGTCCCAATGACCGGCGCTGCATCTCCGAGCCAGCGCCGGAAGTTTCCGGTGATGCCTTTGGCGATCGCGGCGGTAATCATAGCGCTCCTCGCAGTTGGCGCGGTGTTGCGTCCCGACCGGTTGCTGCACAAAAGTCGCAGCGCTGAGACAGTTGGGGTTCCCGTGGGCGTTACGGACGCCGCAGGCTCCGACTCCACTGGCGATACCAATGTTCCCGCTCCCTCTCCTGTTGTAGAATCCACGAATGTCGCGGCTGCGGCGCCGACGGTAACTCAGCCCGTCGCGCAAGCTGTCGCGAGCCCGGCGGCGTCCCCGCGACAACTTGTCGGAGAGGTTGCCGCAAGGCCTGAGGTAGTAGAGCAGGCTCCAGCGCAGGCCAACAATGGCGTATCGAGCGACACGACAAATATTGGAACCGATACCGCTGCTAATGGCGTTGCTTCCGCTTCCGCGCCCGCTCCGGTTCGCGCGCCGGCAAGCGCTGATGCTCCGAAGGCAAAACCAGAGCCGGCAGCTAAGTCACGCACTGCGCGCAAATCCGAGGATGAAGATACCAGGCCCAAAGCCGTTGTCGCCCGGCGTTCGGCGAAACCATCGCGTGATAGTGTCGCCAAGGATGATGATGGAATGCCGCCACTCTCTGTCGGTTCAGTGCGCGCCAAATTTGTCGGCACCACTCCCGACGGCAAATGGATACTGGCGTTACCGAATTCAGAAACCGTCGTAGTCCCGCCACCGCCTTTCTCGAAGCGCGGGAAGGAAGCAGCGCGGCGCAAAATTCCGCGCGCCGAACCGGTGGAAGAGGAGACCACCGTCGACCTCGATCCACAGGACTTTACGCCGCGCCGATAGTCGCCGTAAGGTAGATTCGATTTCGTGAAGAAGGTTCTCGTCGTAGATATCGGCGGCACACATGTGAAACTCATGTTGTCGCGCGCCAACAAGCGGAAGTTTGATTCTAATCCCAAGATGGGACCGAAAGCGCTGGTGGCCGGAATCAAAGAGGCTGTGGGCGGCTGGGATTTCGACGCGATCTCGATTGGCTTCCCTGCTCCGGTTCGCGATGGCCGGATTTTTAAGGAGCCGAGTCATCTGGGTAAGGGATGGGTTGGCTACAACTTCGCGAGAGCGCTCCGTAAACCGGTCAAGGTAATAAATGACGCCGCGATGCAGGCGCTGGGAAGTTTCCGTGGAAAGCGAATGCTTTTCCTGGGCCTGGGCACTGGTATTGGGTCAGCCATGATGTGGCCCGGCACTCTATTACCGCTGGAGCTGGGTCACCTCCCCTACATTGACGAGGGAGTTCTCGAAGATCGGCTGGGTAAAGTCGGACTGGAAGAACTGGGCCGGAAGGTCTGGCAGCGCGAAGTCCTGGAAGTCGCAAACCAGCTGAAGATAGCCTTTGTCGCAGACTATGTAGTTCTGGGCGGAGGCAATTCGAAGATCTTGGAGAAGCTACCAGCCGGTATTCTACTCGGCGAAAACCGCAATGCCTACCTTGGCGGCGCGCGCTTGTGGCAGATGATGCCCGGCACCAGGCGGAGCAGGTGGCAAATACTGTAGTTTACGGCGGCGTCGGCGCCGGTGTCTGTATCGGGAAAGCAAAGGTAGCAGCAGGTGACGCGGAAGGTACTGCCGGCGTTTGAACAGGAGAAGGTGAAGCTGAAGGAGTCGGCGAAGGAACAGGCGTGGGAGTAGGTGTAGGTGTAGGCGTCGGGATGATATTCTCCCAATGATGTAACGGCACGCTCGCTCCGCCCATCTCCTTGACGAGTGCTTCACAGCGACTTTGTAGTTTGTCCAGATCGGGAGGCCCAAATTTCGGATCTGCTGTGCCCGGAAATACTGCATACGTCACCTTAAGATCGCTGACTGGGCGATTCATCGGAGTTGCACTACCGCTGATCTCCTTTGCAATTCGCAGGGAAGCTTCTCCCAACTTATCGTTAGGTCCTACGTCTCCGACGATCGTCGGATAAATCTGATCGCCATAGATCACAAGAGCGTAATCGCCGACCCGGGCCGGATCCGCGCCGCGCGTAAAGGACCCCGGCACCACCATGTAGGGATCGGTCGCGCCGATCAGATAGCTGAAGCGCTTCATCCCATCGATGTCGTCCCGTAACTGCGCGATTTCGCGCTTGCGCTCGCCATTTTTGTTCTCGGCCTCCACCTTCTTTAAGCGTTCCTCGCTCGCCGGAAGGTAGGGATTCATCGCCTTGGTCTTCTTATCCCAGCGAAAGCTGGTGAAGGGCTTAAAGTTCGGTGACACACCACTTCCCGCCGGAAGCCGGTCACCATCAGAGCCGTCCGCATCCACATCCATGTCCGCCTGGAAGATCAGTAACTTCCGGTGAGATTCCGGGTGCTTTAGCGCTAATACCGTCTGGCAATCGTAAAAATTGTGGCGCGACAGCAGGAGATCCAGTCGTCCAAGATTTTCGCGCAGCATGCGAACCTTTGTCTCGTAGAGTTGAGCGAACAGCGGAGAAACCGCTTCGGCGTTGATCATGGAGCCGAGTGCCGGAAATAGTCTGGGCAGGGAAGGGCTCACCTTGGCAAGCTCGTCCAAAGTTCGGTTCGGCTGCGGGACACGGACCTGAAGTTTCAGATCCAGGACGTAGCTTTGCGGATCAACCCGCTCCTCGGAAGCTGCGCCGCCGGCCGGTGTTTCTACCGCGGTGCGAAGCGTTATCCCGTTGAATAGCTTCGCCGTATCCAGTTTTCCGCCAACGACTGGCGGCCGCGAAGGTGAAGGTGTCGGAGCGAGATCCGGCAATACGGTCTCTTCCGACAAGGGACGCGTTGTTATCCGCGAGTGCCAGCGTTCGAGCGATAGCCAGCGATACACGATCGCTCCCATCAAACAAAGGAAGACGAGAATGACGAAAGTCCGAAGTGTGCTCACGAGGACTACGCGCCGATGACCTACTTTTTCAACCAGGCGACGATCGCAACGATGACTCCGAGCGCACTTAATAGTGACATCATTCCCGCCGGCATTGGTTTCCCGGAGGAGATGAACTTCGGAATAAATTGTCCCGCCAATGCGATCGATATAAGCAGCGCCAGCCCGAGCCCGACCGCAATATTTCCCGGCAATAACCACGCGGCAACGAGCAGGAGTGCGCCGCAAATTCCGCCTGCGATCAACGAAATGGTGCTGCCAGCCTTAAGATAGCCGATGAGGCCGCCGACAATGGTAAGCAGTCCGAAAACAATAAAATAGATTCGTGCGGCAGCGAGCATGTGTCGCACAGTTAGTGCAACACCCCTGACGTGTCTAGTGGCTCAGAGGCGAAGCGAGCGTAATCGCAGCGCGTTGGCAATGACGGAGACCGAGCTAAAACTCATCGCTGCTCCCGCGATGATAGGACTGAGCAGGATGCCGAAAAACGGATAGAGAACCCCGGCCGCGATCGGAATACCGAGCGCGTTGTAGATGAAGGCGAAGAAGAGATTTTGCCGGATGTTGCGCATTATTGCGCGGCTGAGCACGATCGCGTTCTTGATTCCTCGCAGATCGCCTTTGAGGAGGGTGACCCCGGCGCTTTCCATCGCGACATCGGTGCCAGTCCCCATCGCGATTCCAACATCCGCTGCGGCCAGCGCTGGCGCGTCGTTGATACCATCGCCAGCCATCGCGACGACCTCGCCTCGCGCACGCAGGCTTTTCACATGCTCGCTTTTGTCGACGGGCTCAACGCCGGCCTCGACGCGATCGATGCCGAGCGGCCCGGCGACGGCTTGCGCGGTGCGTTCGTTATCGCCGGTCAGCATGGTTATCTTAATTCCCGCGTCGTGAAGTTCCTTGATCGCTTCGGGAGTGGATGCTTTCACCACGTCTGCCACGGAGATCAAACCGGCGGGCTTCCCGGCAATGGCGACGAGGACAACCGTGTGTCCTTTGTTCTGAAATTCCGTTGCTTGCTTCTCCAGCTCTTCCGCACCGCTCACGCGCTCGTGGATGAATTTCGGTTTGCCAACCAGCACTTCGCGTCCGTCTACTTTGCCGGCAACTCCGCCCGCCGTGATCGATTCGAATCGCTCGACCACACGCAACGTCACTTCCCGCTCTTTCGCTCCGCGCACAATGGCAGCAGCGATCGGATGTTCGCTTTGAGCCTCGAGTGACGCAGCCAGTGCCAACATCTCGTTAGCAGCGACTCCAGCGGCAGGTAACACTTCCACCAGGCGCGGCTTGCCTTCTGTAAGCGTGCCCGTCTTGTCGACCACGAGCGTCGTAACCTTCTCCATCAACTCCATCGCCTGCGCCTCTTTGATCAAAACGCCCGCCTGCGCGCCCCGACCTACACCGACCATGATCGACATCGGCGTCGCCAAACCAAGCGCACAAGGACACGCGATGATCAGAACAGCGACTGCATTGACAATTGCGTGCGCAAATCGCGGCTCTGGCCCGATTAATGCCCATACGATGAAAGTGATGACGGCAGCCGCGAGTACCGCTGGCACGAAGTAACCGGCAACCTTGTCCGCGACCCGCTGAATCGGTGCGCGACTACGTTGCGCGTCGCCGACCATCTGCACGATTTGTGAAAGCACCGTCTCAGCACCCACACGCTCCGCCTTCATCAGGAAACTGCCGGTCGTATTGATTGTGCCGCCGGTAACTTTATCGCCGACCGTTTTTTCAGCCGGCATCGGCTCACCGGTGATCATCGACTCGTCGATGCTCGTCTTTCCTTCCGTGATGGAACCATCCACGGGAACTTTTTCGCCTGGCCGAACGCGGAGTTGATCGCCAGCTACAATTTGATCAAGTGGCACTTCGGTTTCCTCGCCGCCCCGCACGGCGCGCGCGGTGCGCGGCGCGAGATCGAGTAACGCGCGAATCGCACTGCCCGTGCGGCTGCGTGCTTTCAGCTCCAGCATCTGGCCGAGCAGCACGAGCACCGTGATGACCGCCGCGGCTTCGAAATAGACGCCGATCATTCCTTCGGCGCGGAAAGATGCCGGAAAAACATTTGGAAAGACTACCGCAACCATGCTGTAAACCTGCGAAACTCCGACGCCCATCGCGATGAGCGTAAACATGTTAAGGTTCATCGTGCGGATGGAGCGCCAGCCGCGTGCGAAAAAGGGCGCGCCGCCCCAGAAGACGACAGGCGTTGAAAGTGCCAATTGAATCCAACGCGAGAGATTGCCACCGACCCAATGCGGCGCGCTCGGAATCAAATGCCCCATCCCGAGTAGAAACACGGGCAGCGAAAGCGCAGCGCTAATCCAGAACCGCCGCGTCATATCTTTCAGCTCGTGATTCTCCTCCTCGGCCCCGGCGACAATGTTCTTTGGCTCCAGCGCCATCCCACAAATTGGACAATCACCGGGATGGTCCTGCTCGATCTGTGGATGCATCGGGCAGGTGTAAATGATGGTCTTCGTTCCGCGGAACGTCGGATTTTTCTCCAAGGCCATCCCGCACTTCGGGCAGCTCCCCGGCTTGTCGCTTTCCACGCCATCGCACATCGGACAGAAATATTGCTGAGCGAGCTTAGCGACAGGGACATTCCCCGCGTGACAGCAGTCGCTGGTGGCGGTGGGTTCGGGCGGCATCACTTCCTACACTATCGTAAAATTGGAGACTTGTCTGAATGCGGTGACGACGGGTCCCGTCCAACCCTCACCTATTATGAAAATATTTATCACTCTTACAGCTGCCACCGCCATCAGCGTTGCGGGTTTCGCTTTCACTGCGTCCGCGCATGAAAACGAAGAATACATTCAGAATCCTTACCAGCAGCAGGTCGTCCAACAAACGGTCTATGACCAGCCCAGGGTAGGCGGGCGCGGGCTTGAGCGCGAAGTAAACCATTTGAGCAGAATGTTAGATCACGTGAGCGCGGAGATGAGTCAGTATCGCGCTGGTCGGCACGAACGCATCGAATACGGCCATCTGCGGTCTGAGTTCAACCAGCTCAGCTATCAGTTCCGCCGTGGTGCGCAGTATTACGATCGCCGTCGGCTTCGCGCGCAGATCGAGCACATGCACGCTGAACTCCATCATCTCGAGGAGGAATTGCATGTTCCACAGGAACGTTTCTATCAGTGGCGCTAAGCCAGCGCACTTTTAACTTACCGTTTCGCGAGCCGCCCGCTGGATTCTTCCGGCGGGCGGTTTTTCCATCTACCCGCTGATGCGGCGACGATTACTTCATCATGTCCATGCACATCTTTTTCGCCTCAGGATTCTTGGACATCTCCTGACACATCGTCTTCATGGACTCGGGATTCTTCATCATTTCGTCGCACATCATCTTCGTCATTGCGGGATCCTTGGACATTTCGGCGCACATTTTGCGCATCATGTCCTTGTCTTTCATCATCTCGCTCATGTCCATTTTGTGGCCGGCACCCATCGCCGGCGATGGATCGGCTGCGAATGCTGGCAGGCTGAAAGCCATGAAGAGAGCTGCGGTGGTGCTGAGTAGTGTTCGTGTTGTCATGTTTTTTTCTAGGGATGTTGTTTGCTCTGGAAATACCCAAAGCATAAGCCGGCACGCAGCCGCTTCGTAGCTGATTCGTTTCTCACGCGCCTCGCGGCTCTCAACGTGGCTTCGTCTCGTTAAGCACCCTGATGAGAGATTCCCGATACTTCTCGGACTCCTCGAAGTGCGGCCAGTGACCTGATTCTTCAAACCAAACGATCTGTTTGCCATGTGGCGCATCAAGCACGTCGAAGTATTGCTGCGCTACCTCCGCAGAAACCACCTTGTCGTGCCGGCCAAGAAAAAAATAAACCTTCGCCACAGAGTTTGTATCTGGCCGCCTTGTCTTTGCTCTATTTAGTGACGGGCGCTTTTCTGCTGGACCAGTGAATCGCACGAATCCGCCAACCTTCGGGTAACTTTGTTAAAACCATCAGCTCGGTGCCCGCGCTGTTCACAGGCTTGTCATGGAAAGTGCCGGATGTGCGGCTTGAAGCCGCGGTCCACGCAGCGCTCCCTTCCTGGTGCACCGCAAACTCAGAAATGGTGTTCTGCGTCGCCTTCATGAAAGCGATGTCTTCAGCGAGATGTTCGCGAGCGTATTCTTCGCGCGTTTGTTTCTGACCGCTCTCGAGAATCACAGCATCGGCCGTCAGCATTGCCATCGCCATTAAGGGGTCGCCTTTTGTGAGCGCTTCGTGGAACCGGTGGACCGCCGCCGTAATTTCTTCCGCGTCCGGAGCAGGCGTTTCCGCATGGCTCGGCGACGAAAATAGGAGGAAGAGGGCTGTGGCAAATGTCACCCATTTAATCGACCGGACGGGTATTAGAATAATTTTCATCATCATTTTTGGGGAGAACGTTTCAGGAGCGTAGTAATTACTTTTCCACGGTTTCCAGTCGCCGTGGCGAAGGCCGCGGTGTACCGCGCCCGGATAACGTCGATTTTGCGAGCGAGCTTCTCCGCCTTAGTGGCATCGCGCGTGAGCAGGATGAACGCGTTAGTGAACGACTTCGGCGAGCTTGCAATCGTCGGAGTGCGTTGGCCGTTTACGAAGAGAATATTATCGATGTTCAAATCGACTCGCTCACCGCGAAGTTTAACAGCCGCCTGCTTCGGATTACGAATGAAATAGAAATCGCCAACGTCATTAGGCGCGATTAGCCCCATCAAATACAAATCGAGATTGCAGAAGCGATACTGACCCTGACCAATTAGCTTTCGCTTGAAGGAGCCGTCGTTGTTATCAATCCAATCAACGCTTTGACCGGCGCCGAGGCGCAATTCCGATTCGTCGTAATCCATCGGCGACGCGTCATCATCGAAGTAGCTACTCCAATGGCCCGGCTGATTATCGAGACAATGCTCGTAGCTCGCGCGCCGATCAGTTCTCTTCTTCTTGAAGCCGGCAAACGCGCCCCAGTGATGGCCGATTTCCTGGAGTAACGCCGCGTCATCATCGCGGATGAAATACATGAAGGCTTGCAGCCGTTTGCTGTCCCAGCCGGCTCGGCCCTGCGGCATGCAGGCGGACCAGTTGATGCCCTTCGCCGGATTCGTTAGGCCACAATAAAATGCGCCACACTCGCAATTGACCTCGAAGTCCGACCAGAAGGTCACGAAATCGTAATCATCACCGTGCGTAAGTCGGAACTTTCTGTAGGCCGCAACCCAATCGATGTCTTTGCGTGAAGCAATTATGAAACTTTGTTTCGGGTCGTCCTCGATAATGCTGATGTTTCCGACGTCGCGATCGCGGGAAGTAGAGGGTACGCCTTTAGCCTTAGTAGCTTTCTTATGCTCCCGGTGCGCCTTCATGTAGTTGACGAAACTATGCTCGCGTTCGTCCCCCAAGCGGCTGCGTGCGTCGCCGATCGCGAGAACATCCGTCCGTGCGCCGGCGATCAGTTTCGGAATTCGCTCCTGCCGCGACAAGATCCGCAGTGGCTTCTTCGCGCGCACATAAACCACGACCGCATATTCGCCCGTGCGCTTGCCATTGCTGACCTTCCAGCCATGTCCCACCCCGGCGACGCCCGCGAGTTGTAAGAAAGCAGCGCGCGCCTTTTTCGCAGCCGCGATCGTGCCGTCGATATCGACAGACGCGGGACGGCGTTGCATACTCCGTAGTTACTTCGCTTTTACTTCGAGCGTAAGTGTAGTGAAATCGCTTTCCCAGTCCGCGTCAGTTCGTGTGGACTTGCGCACATCCGTGCCGCGCAGGAGCCACTGGCCGGCTTTGTCGAATCGGAACACCACTCGTCCGGCCGAGTCCGTTTTGCGCGTTTCGCCTTTGGTCTCACCGCCCACAACCGCATTAAGTGAGAAGTCCGGGAAGGGCGCCCCGTTCTTGAATACGAGAACGGAAAGTTCGTCGCCCTCACGCAGTAGCGCGGGATCCTTTTCCGGAACGATCTCGAGCGCCATTCCGACCGGCTCTGCCCATGAACGGTCCCCCGTCGTATCGCCGACTCGCACGAACGTTTTCGGATGCTTGGTGTAGAGTTCGCGCCACCGCTTCGGCTCCATCGTCGCCCATTGCGTTTTTACACTTTGCGGCGGGTCGATCTCAGCCAGGTATTCCTCCACCTGCGCTGGCTTCAATTCGATCGACTTGGCGGGAAGCTTCATCCAAAGAGTCGCGATGCCGGCTTCTGAAAGTTCCGTTTTGAAAACGAGTGACTTAGGCCCAACCGAAATGTCGCTAATATCAATAGTGCGGCCTGCCAGGCGACACCGGGCTGCTTCAACCCTCTCTCGCTTCGGTCCCACCTCGAGAGCGGGGAAAGCCATACCACTCGTTAGATCGAGCGTGACTGATGTCTTAGCCGCAGCTTCAAAGCGGTCGGGAATTAACCAGGTGTCATGGGCGCGCGCCGATGCAGGCAGTAACACGGCGAGGAGAGCCGCCTTAAATAGTAAAGGTTTCATGCTTCGTATTCGGTGAGAGACTGTGAAATTCCATTTCTTCCAATCGGTCAGAATCGTTAGGATCGATTGTTTCATGTGATCACCTCCTTCTTCTCTGTAACTAAAGTTCAAAGCAAAACGGCGCGATCGAGTACCGAGTTCAATGCAGTTCATTTAACTTAGCCTTCATCTGATCAATCTCTCGCCGTTGGCCTGAGGTAATTTCTTTGCATAGCTCTTTGATCTCAGGGTCCTTGATGGAGGCTTCCTCGCACATAAGAATCGCTCCGGCGTGGTGAGGAATCATGGACTTCAAGAATTGCTTATCCGAAATCGCGACCTGTTTTCTGATGCAGACCCAAAACAAGATCAGCGCGATAACGCTCGCGATAACAATCAGAGCGTTCCATTTCTTGTTCGGATACATGGCGCCCATCAGCAAGAGTTCAATGATTATCATGGGAGAGGCCATCAGGCCGGCCATGTAGAATTGGTTGAAGTTCGGAACCACGTTCGCGAAGCGATCCACCATCGCATACATAAGCGCATACATGGACATGAAGGATAGGACGGCCATGATCAAGAGTCGGACATAGGTCTGCTTGTTCATTGATGTATTCATAAGGTTTAAACCGCGGTGGCTTTTCGCTTTTTGTCTTACTGGTTAATGGTGCTTGTAATAGCCGACGCCTTTGATGTCGTTCCAAGCGGTGGTTTGGTGGCAG
>JBBQHM010000065.1:0-11950 GCA_038323965.1 Chthoniobacterales bacterium
CACATTTCTTAGCGCTTACTTCTCTAAGTTGTCTGGAAGCGACTTCGTCCTCGATCCACCTCGAGACAAAGCGCGCGGAATCCCACGTGTCGTCTTCACGCACGACCGATTCGAGAATCGCACCAAGGGAAGTTGGTGGGACAGACTACGAGGCAAATATCTGATCCCAGGCCATGAGCCGAGCTCCGCAAAAATCATCCTTCTGGCCCGGGATCCGCTCGATACGATCGTCTCCTTCCACGCGCACCTGATCCATCGCGCACCTGATGCTCCGTCGGCCGTAAGACAAATGTCATTGGCAGGACTGCTGGGCGATGCTCGATTCGGCATAGTCGCCATGGTCGAGGCGATGAATGAATGGATAAATGAATTGGGCGGGAGCGGGACGTTTGCACTTTTTCGCTACGAAGATCTAAGCGAAGACCCGGTAACCGAGTTTCGGAGGGTTCTACAATTTCTTACCGTTGTTAAACTAGATGAGAATGCGTTTGCGCATGCGCTGAGTTTCGCGGACTTCGATAACATGAAGAAACTGGAAGGCGCGGGCGCTTTTTCCTCTGAAATTTTGCAACCGGCAGACCGAAACGATCCAGAATCGTACAAGGTACGTCGTGGAAAAGTCGGAGGATTTCGCGATCATCTTTCCGGCGAAGATCTTCGCCTTGCTGATGCGGCGATCCGCAAACTGGATCCGCGGTTTGGTTATCGCTCTTCGACATAACTCAGCGATTTGGAAAAGAATAATATATCTCCCGCGAACGAATCCGCTGATCCCGTGGGTCGTCACGAAGCGCTCAATCGCGCGATTCTCGACTCGGCGCTGGATTGCATTATCACGATGGACAGCCGCGGAATTGTGCAGGAATTCAACCCGGCTGCGCAGCGGGTGTTTGGATATACGCGCGAGGAAGCCGTCGGTCACGAGCTCGCCGAGTTGATCATCCCGGAGCCCCTACGTGCGCGACATCGCGCGGGACTCGCCAGGTATTTGCAGACTGGGGAAGGGCCTGTGCTGGGCAAGCGCATCGAGATCGGCGCACTGCATAAAAATGGCGGCGAATTTTTAGTCGAGCTGGCCATCACGGCGTTCGATCTGGGTGACACGAAAATGTTCACCGCCTATCTGCGCGACATTACCGCGCGCGTCCGCGATGAGCGCCGCCGCTCCGCCCAGTACGCCGTCGCGGCACTTCTCGCGGGTTCGTTAACGTTAAGCGAAGCCGCCACAAAAATATTGGAGACAGTCGCCCACAGTGGAGAGTGGGCCTACGCCGGGATCTGGGTGGTGGAAGCTCAGACTGATCGACTGCTTTACCGCGGAAGCTGGCATGAGGCCGACGCAGCGTTGGAGCGTTTCTCACTAAGTTCGCACGCTCTCGAACTTCGACCGGGGGAAGGGATGCCCGGACGTGTCTGGAGCTCGGCCAAGCCGCTTTGGATCCACGACATTACCCTGGAAAAAAGTTTCCCGCGCGCCAACGACGCTTCATCTGCCGGCCTGAAGGGCGCGTTTGCATTTCCCCTTTCCTGCGAAGGCACCGTCAATGGCGTTGTCGAATTATTCAGCCATACTTTCGCAGAACCTGATCCAGATTTGCTGGAAATGACCGATGCGCTGGGAAGTCAGATCGGGCTGTTTATTCAGAGACGACAGATCGCGAAAGAGCTTCAGCGGCAAAAAGAAAGGGCCGAAGCGGCGAACGCGGCAAAAGATCGTTTTCTCGCAACACTCAGCCATGAATTGAGGACTCCGCTGACGCCCGTGCTCATGTGGGCAGGCGAAGTGGCGCGAACCGAAAGTATTCCATTCGACCTGCGAGAAGGATTGGAGATGGTCGCGCGCAACGTGCAGCTCGAGGCGCGATTGATCGATGATCTGCTGGATCTCACGCGCATCACCCACGGTAAACTTATCCTCGATCGCGAGCTTACGGATGCACACGATTTGCTCGCGCACGCCATCGAGTTCGTGAAGCCGGAGATCAAGGCGGGTGATTTAGAATTGTCGCTAGACCTTCAAGCCAAGGATCATCGTCTCAATGGCGATCCTGCCCGCCTACAGCAGGTTTTCTGGAACGTTTTGCGCAACGCTCGCAAATTCACCGCCAAAGGCGGCTCGATCTCAGTGCGCAGTCACAACGAAAAACCCGGATCGATCGTTTTCGAGATCGCGGACACGGGCGCTGGCATCCCACCGGAACATCTCGAAAGCATCTTCGATGCGTTTTCGCAGTTGGAGTCGCGGCCTGAAGGTTTGGGACTCGGTCTGGCCATCAGCAAGGCAATCGTAGAACGACACGGAGGCAGCGTCATCGCACGCAGCGAAGGCTTAGGAACCGGCGCGACTTTCACGATTTCGCTGCCCCTCGGTCTATAAGGCAACTCAGCCGATTCTAATGTTTACTTGCGCGGTAGCGATCGAGAATTTTCGCGATGGCGTTTCGAACATCGAAATCAGCATGCGCAGCCCGCAATGTGGCCATCACGACGCTTTTACAGAACGACCCAGCGCTGCGACCAGGACGCGCTCACGACGCTCGGCGCGCCTTTTTTCTAACTAACGACAACTATGCAATTCCGCTTTATGAACAGAATAATACTCACGGTCGCGATCGCGGCCCTCGCTGGATCAAGCGTGCAGGCCGGGGACAAACTCATCCTGCGTTTCGGGCATTTCCCAAACATTACTCATGCGCAGGGCGTCATCGCGCACGCCATGTCGCGGCAGGGCAAAGGATGGTTCGAAGAGAGACTCGGATCGAACATAGAAATTCAATGGTTCACCTACAACGCTGGGCCTTCGGCGATGGAAGCGATTTTCGCCGGTTCGATCGACGTGACCTACGTCGGTCAGGGGCCCGCGCTCAACGCTCAT
Source organism: Chthoniobacterales bacterium (assembly GCA_038323965.1). Classification (GTDB taxonomy): domain Bacteria; phylum Verrucomicrobiota; class Verrucomicrobiia; order Chthoniobacterales; family UBA10450; genus JBBQHM01. Next base: position 2,876 of record JBBQHM010000065.1, read on the forward strand.
TTCAAATCGAATGGCGAAGAAATTCGCGTGATTTCCGGCGCCGCCAACGGTGGTGCCGCGCTGGTGGTGAAGAATGATTCGCCCATCAAATCGGCGGCGGATTTCCGCGGTAAGAAAATCGCAACGCCGCAGATGGGAAACACGCAGGACATCTCATGTCGTGCCTGGTTGAAGGCGAACGGATTCAAGGTCACGCAAACCGGCGGCGATGTGATGGTGGTGCCGACGGCGAATCCGGATCAGCTTCCTCTCTTCCAAAACGGCGGGGTAGATGGTGTTTGGACCGTCGAGCCGTGGGTGACTCGACTTGAGAAGGATGCGAATGCGCGCGCGTTTCTCGAGGACAAGGAGGTCATCACGACGTGGCTCGTCTCCAGCGCGAAGTTTCTCAAGGAACAGCGGGAGCTCGCAAAGAAAATAGCGGCGGCAAATGCCGAGCTGACCCAATGGATTTCAGACCACGAGGCGGAAGCACAAGCCATGGTGATCACGGAATTGAAGGCGGAAACGAAGACGGACTTCGCGCCCGATGCGGTGAAACAGGCGTGGAAGCGGATCAAGTTCACGACCGATGTGCCGGCAAATCTTGTCACAAAAGCGGCGCAGGATGGGAAAGACGCGGGATTCCTCAAAGGCGGAACGGACACGTCCAGACTCATCGAAAAATTCTGATGCGCCGTCATGCCTTGCCGCGCTCGACTGCGAGCGAAGAACTCGAGGTCATCGCGCCATCCAAGCTCGCGATCGAGAATGTCTCGAAGAGTTTTCAGACCTCCGCCGGTGAAGTGCTGGCGCTTGACCGGGTCAGCCTGAGCGTGGCGGAAGGCGAGTTCGTTTGCCTGGTTGGAGCGAGCGGCTGCGGGAAATCGACCTTACTCAATATCATCGCGGGACTGGAAAAACCCGACAGCGGCGACGTGCTCGCTGATGGTAAAATCGTGACTGGTCCCGGACGCGAACGGCTCGTGATGTTTCAGGAGTCTGCGCTGTTCCCATGGCTCGATGTGTTCAGCAACGTGCTTTTTGGACTCCGACTAAAGCCGAACCTGAGCAACAAGGACCGGCATGATGTCGCAAAATATTACCTGGAACTGGTAGGCCTCAGTCGATTCGAGCATGCGAATATCCACGAGCTTTCCGGCGGGATGAAACAACGCGTTGCACTTGCTCGTGCGCTGGCGCCGAATCCGCGAGTCCTATTGATGGACGAACCGTTTGCCGCCCTCGACGCGCTGACACGCGAACAGCTTTACGGCGACATTCAGGAGATTTGGAAATCGCGGCGCAAGACGATCGTGTTCGTGACGCATAACGTTCGCGAAGCTGTTTGCCTCGGCGATCGCGTGGTGCTTTTCTCGCCGCATCCCGGACGGATTCGCGAGGAGTTCGCGATCGAGCTGGAACGTCCGCGCGACATTAACAGCGTGGATCTCGCAGCTTACTCGAGCCGCATAACGAAGGCGTTGAAAAGCCTCGGTCAGACCGAGGCAGCCCCGGTCGCGCGATGAAACGGCTCATTCTATCGATTTTATTTTTTGCGGCACTGCTCGCGTTGTGGCAGTGGGCGTTTCTGGCGAAACTTTGGTCGCCGGTTTTATTGCCGTCGCCCGCCCAGGTTTTCGACTATCTCCGCGGAGCTGCCAGCGACGGAACGCTTTTTGGCGCCACCGTCATCACGATGCGACGACTCGTGCTCGGTTATCTGGCGGGAATCCTCGGCGGCATTCCACTCGGATTGCTCACCGCGCGCTGGACTATTTTGCACGACACCATTGGAACGCTCGCTCTGGGTTTACAGACGCTGCCGAGTGTCTGCTGGGTGCCACTCGCGCTGCTTTGGTTCGGTCAGAGTGAAGCCGCGATGTTGTTCGTCGTGGTGATGGGAACACTCTGGTCAGTCGTGATCGCGACAGATACTGGCGTGCGAAATGTGCCGCCAATTTACCGGCGCGCTGCGATGACGATGGGCTCCAAACGTTTGCATATGTGGCTGAAGGTGATTCTTCCGTCAGCGCTGCCATTTATCGTTAGCGGAATGAAGCAGGGCTGGGCGTTTGCGTGGCGATCGCTCATGGCCGCGGAGATTTTCGTTACGATCCTGACCGGATTCGGACTTGGCCAACTGCTGCATTTCGGCCGCGAACAACAAGCCATGGAACAGGTGATCGGCATCATGATCGTCATCGTCGTGATCGGTTTACTGGCAGATAAGATATTCTTTTCGCCGGTCGAGCGTTTTCTGCATCGTCGCTGGGGGACGAGCCGCGGATGAGTCTCTGGAAGCGTAAACCGTCGATAACGGTGACGCGTGAAGTCATCATCCAGAATGAACTCGGACTTCATGCGCGACCAGCGGCGCAGTTTGTCCGGAAGGCGAATGGCTTTCGTGCCGAAGTATGGATTGTCCGTGACGAGGAGCGTTTTTCCGGGGCCAGCCTGATCGACGTGCTTCGCGCGAATGTCGAATGCGGCGCGAAGATCATCCTGGAAGCTCACGGCCCGGACGCCGAATCGGCAATTAACGCGCTCGAGAAAACGCTTCTCGAGTTTATCGACGAAGATTAGCGCGTCGGTCGCGCGACGAGAATGCCGGTGTCGGCGCCGTATCGATACAAGTAACCGGAGAGTCGCGTATCGACCACGACCTTCCCGTAATTCCGCGGCGATGACGCGTGCATAAAGTGCAAGCCGTCAGCCTTGCGAATTGCCAGCCCGACGTGAGATGTCGAGCGCATCGATCCTCCGTCGCGCGACACGATCCCAATGATGTCGCCGCTGCGCAGCTGCGATTCGATCGACGACACTTTGCTTTTCGGGATCTCGTACAACGGCCGCGACGAGACTCGCGATTCCATCTGCCGAATCGGCCCAAGCAAGGAGCGGTTGTGCGACAGGTACCGGTAATTTTTCCAGCCGACAGTCATCTCACGAGCCGCGTGCGGAACGCTCACGCCGCCAAGTCGCCGGGTAAGGTCTTCGACGTTGCCGCGGCGATCGTTATCGTAGAGCCAATCTTCCAGGTAATGGAGTCGCGATAAATAATCGCCCGTGCACTCTCCACCGCGATACCGATCAAACTCGATCCAGTGCAACATGCGTTCCGATGTCCAATTCGCTTCGGGCTCATCCAGCATTCGCGCGAACGCCAGCGCGCTTTCGAAAAACGTCCAGCAGTCGAGGCCATTGAAATTTACAGATGGTGACTCAACCCGGTTATCGATTTCGAGCGTGTAGGACTTGTAGCGGGTGCCGGTCATTGCTTCGCCCACTGCAGCCGTGCGCTCGCCGATGGAGAGAGCTTTCCAATTTTCCGCGCGCGCGCGCGTCACGAGCTGTTCGAATTTATCGCGCCCTCTAAAGACGGTGCCCATCGGCAACGTCACCGCGGCGGTCGCGAACTGCATTCCGATTGCGAAGAAAATTCCAACGAAAGTAAAAGAGCGCATGCGTGCTATGACTTTCGTTCTAAACCGCGCGGCGGCAAGAGGTCGTCAGCGTGCCGGCCAGACCACGGTCGCGCCCGCACCGCCGAAATGCCCGAGTCCGCCGACCATGACGCTCATGCCGATGAGCAACAAAAGCACAAACGTCAGCACGCGCATGGCGCCGAAAATTCCGAGGATCATATCGACTCCCTCCACATCACGACCCAGGGCGCCAAACACCGGCGGTGGGCGTCGCAGGAATTCGCGCAACCCGAATTCCTTGCGCAGTTCGAGACGATTCAGATTGCGCAAGGTCGGGCTTCGCCAAAGTCGCCATGGCAATAACAAAAATGCGGGCAGCGACTCGATCAACGGCACCAGGCCTGCGATCAAAATTCCGGCGAACACCGAACCGAACACGCACATCGCGACCCGGCCATTCGTGCTCTCGGACAAAAACCGCGCCCATAAAATTCGCGCGATCCGCGGAAGTTCGCGCGCGCCGCTCACCATGTAACGCCAGAGCGAAGGGCCGCGTCTTGATGCCGTATCGTCGACGGATTTTAAGTCGGCAAGAATCGCCTCTACCCCGGCATCAAAGCCCCCTTCGTAATCTCCTCGTGCGAACAAAGGCGCGACCAGGTTTGCCAGAATGCGACGGGATTCGAGATCCGTCAGCGTTCCTTCCAGTCCATACGCAACTTCGAGTCGCATGGTGCGTTCATCGCGGAACACAAAGAGAATAAGACCGTTATTGACGCCGGCCTGTCCGATTTTCCATGAGTTCGCCGCCCGCGAGGTGAACTCATCAACCGAACCGTCGGGCGAACGCGGATAGATCACGGTTACGAATTGGGCCTGGCGCGAAATCTGGACCCAGAAATCTTTTCCGGCCGCAAACTGCGGCGATACCATTCCCGCGTAGTCATTAAAGAAATGAAGCGGAGCCGGTGGCGGCGGCTTGTCGAGCTGCCTGGGAGTCAACAGCGCGTAGAGAAGGCCAGCGACCACCAGGATCGCTACGCCCCAGCAAAATGTTTTGAGCGCACGACGGCGTTGCGCGTGTACTGGTGAGAGATCGGACGAGACGACGGCGGGTTTCGCGACGCTGGTTTGAGGACGGGCTTTTCTTCTGGGCGTCACTCGAATCGAGAGCGTGCTGGGGGAGTAATGGCGGCGGCAAGCAAAACCGGACGAACGGAAATCACGTGCAGCTATCAAAGTGGAGTCTTAACTTACCGCGCGTGAAGGACCTTTTTCAGGAACAGGAACAACCTGAAAATGCCGACGCGGTCGACGAATCCGCGCCGTTGGCCGCCCGCATGCGGCCACGAACTTTCGATGAATTCGTGGGCCAGGAACATATTCTCGCGTCCGGGAAATTACTGCGCCGCGCGATCGAGGCGGATCGACTTCCCTCGGTCATTCTTTCCGGGCCGCCGGGAACAGGGAAGACAACGCTTGCCCAGATCATTGCGCAGATGACCGACGCAAAATTCGAACGTCTTAGCGGAGTGGAAAGCAACGTAGCCGAGATGCGTAAAGTGGTCGCATCTGCTGCCAACCGACGAAATACATCCGGTAAAAAGACCATCGTGTTCGTCGACGAAATTCATCACTTCAATAAGGCACAGCAGGACGTCCTCCTGCCCGACGTGGAGAGCGGAAACATCCGGCTGATTGGCGCGACGACTTACAATCCGTTCTTCTATGTCAACAGCGCGCTGGTATCGCGCTCGCAGGTTTTTCAACTCAATCCCCTGAGCGTCGAACATCTCGAAGCGTTGATCGATCGCGCGCTGGCGGACGAGGAGCGCGGACTTGGAGCGCATCGCGTAAACATGCGCGCCGACGCGCGAAGGCATCTTGCAAAACTCAGTGACGGCGATGGGCGCAAGTGTTTGAACGCACTTGAAATTGGCGTCCTCACTACGCCGGCGGACAAGAAGGGAATCATCCAGTTCGATCTGCCAGCCGCGGAGCAGAGCATTCAACAAAAAGCGGTGGTCTACGACCGGGCGGGCGACGCGCATTACGATACCATCAGCGCATTCATCAAGAGTATGCGGGCGTCGGACGAACGCGGCGCACTCTACTGGCTGGCGAAGATGCTCCACGCTGGCGAGGATTATCGATTCATCGCGCGGCGCATCGTCATTTTTGCCAGCGAAGACGTTGGCCTCGCTGATCCTCAGGCATTGCCGCTCGCGATCTCTACACAGCAGGCGGTCGAGTTTGTCGGCATGCCGGAAGCGCGTATTCCCCTTGCCCACGCGACTTGCTACATGTGTCGCGCGAAGAAAAACCGCGATGCCTACGATTCGTTAAACGCCGCCGTCGAGCAAATCGAATCGGAACACACCAACGCGGTGCCGGAGAAGCTGAAGAACAAACACTTCCCGTTTAATCCTCTGGCTTAACCTTGACGTTGACTGCGACGAGCTTCCACTCGTCCTCTTCCTCGATGTATTTCAGCTGGAATGAAAGTCGCGAAGGCTTCGTGTCGTAATAGCCTTTGACCGTCAGCACATCGAAGTCGCCAGTTTTTTCGATCGACGGTTCCGGTTCGAAAGTTGCCTCCATATCCTTCACCGCGGACGCAATATCGACTTTCTGTTCGGTGTATTGCTTGAACGAATCCTTCAACTTCTCCGCCGTCACCTGCTGCTGCCAGACCTTGGCGCAGTCCTCCTTGTAGAACTTTGAGAAGTCCTCCTTCTGCACGGCCTTGTTCCAGTCGAGCAGGCTCTTATCCGTCATCGATTTGATTTCGTCCTCGTCAGGAACGTCAGCGGCATAAAGCGAGAAACTGCAGGCGAGGAGAACGGCGGCGATCAAAATTGATTTCATAGGCGCGGCACTTTCCTGATTTACGCGAGATGCACAAGACAAACTACGATCCGCGCGATATTTCCCTGATGCCGCGGCGCCATTCGCACCCTTTGTTCGATCGGTTGCATCCGCGCGTCGCGGATTGGTTTCGAGATGCGTTCCCGACATTTACCCACGCGCAGGAGCTGTGTGTGCCCGCCGTGTTAGAGAGGAAATCAATTCTCCTCACGTCGCCGACCGGAAGTGGCAAGACGCTCGCCGGTTTTCTAGGTGTTTTCGATTTTTTCGTCCGGGCGATTGAAGCGAAAACCCTCGGGCCAGGTGTGCGGTGCATCTATGTCTCGCCGCTGCGCGCGCTGACCTACGACATCGAGAAAAATTTGCGGGCGCCGATAATTGGAATCGGTTTGCAGGAAACGACGCGCGTCCATCTCAGAACGGGCGATACCACGGCGGCAGAGCGCGCGAAGTTTCGGAATCGCGGCGCGCATATTCTCGTCACGACGCCCGAGAGCCTGGCGGTGCTGCTGGCCCAGGAACCGACCGCGCAGCATCTCTCGACCTGCGAGTTTGTCATCGTCGACGAGCTGCATTCCTTCGCGGGAAATAAGCGAGGGGCCGATCTCACCATTTCGCTGGAACGCATCGAGCGTTTGCGCGCGTTGTCCGCAGTGACAGCCCCGCTCGTGCGCATCGGACTCTCGGCGACCGCCGCGCCTCTCGCTGTCTTGTCGCAATTTCTCGTGGGCGTCGGACGCGAATGTTTGGTCGCGGAAGCGCGCATCGAGAAACGCCAGATCGTGGAAGTCTTCTCGCCGATCCGCCGCAATCCTTATCCGCCGGCCGGTTACACAGGTGCTCGTTTGTACGAAGAGCTCTCGCAGCTCATTCGGTCGAAACAATCCGTGCTCGTCTTTACGAACGTTCGCTCGGCCGCGGAATTAATTGGTCTGCGTTTAAAAGAATTGCTGCCTGACGTCGCGGAACAGATCGAAACGCATCACGCCTCGCTCGATCGCAGTGTGCGACTTGAGGTTGAAGACCGACTTAAAAACGGCGAACTCCGCGCCGTCGTCTGTTCGACAAGTCTCGAGCTCGGGATCGATATCGGCGCGGTTGATTTAGTCGTGATGGTGGCGACACCCAAAGGCGTGTCGCGCGCGATTCAAAGGATCGGGCGATCCGGACATTCTTTAAATCGCGACAGCCACGGAATTCTCGTCGCGACTAATATTAACGATTTGGTCGAGGCGACGGCCACGGCAAAACTCGTGCGGGAACGAGCGCTCGATCCCATCAATCCCTCCGACAAGCCGGTGGACGTTGTGGCGCAGCACGTCATTGGAATCGCTGCGCTCGCGCCGACGTCGGCGGATGAAATTTTTGCAATGGTCGGGCGCGCCTACCCGTTCCGCGACCTGACCCGAAGGGAGTTCGACGGAATTCTGCAATATCTCGAAGGCGGCGGCGAATCGCTGGCGAAACAGTATTCCGGTGTCTTCGGCAAAATTCGCATCGACGACGGCGTCGTGTCGCTCGCGCATCCGCGCATTGCCCGCGAGTTCCTGGTGAATATCGGCACCATCGTCTCGGAAGGATTCGTGAGCGTGCTACTCGGTCATCGTCGGCTCGGCTCAGTCGAAGAGGCGTTTATCAAACAGTTGAGCATCGGCGATTTATTTGTCCTGGGAGGACGCGTCGTGCGTTTGATCGATACCAGCGTGCAGGAAGCGCGCGTGGAACGCGCGGACGGACATTTACCGACCATTCCAAGATGGAACGCAGCGAAAATGCCGCTGACCTCAGGGCTTGCGCGCGCCGTCCGCGCGCTGCGCTCAGAACTCTCCGCGCGACTGCAAGATGAGGCCGCGGCGGCCGATTGGCTGGTGGAACAGTACGAGATTTCGACTGCCAACGCGCAGGCGATCATCGAACAATTCCGCGCGCAGGAATTGATCTCGGAAATCCCCGCGGGCAAGCGACTGTTGATCGAGGTTTATCGCGACGATGACTATTCGCATTATTTTTTTCACACCCTCATTGGCCGTAGCGCGAACGACGCGCTCTCGCGCATGGTGGCGTGGCGGGTGAAGAATCGCAGCGGCGGCAATGCGCTGGTTACGATCGACGATTATGGATTCCTGCTGACGCTGAAACCATTTCAGGAACTTCCGCTCGAAGATTGGCGGCTTTGTTTCGAGCGCGAAGGAGCCGAGGATGACCTCCAGCGCGCACTCCGCGGATCCGAGCTGGTGAAATGGCAGTTTCGCGGCGTCGCGCAGACTGGGCTGATGGTTCCACGCAATCTCCCGGGAAAGGAGCGGACAAAGAAGCAGCTGAACTGGAGCTCAGAAGTTATCTTTCGCGTGCTGGAGCAGCACGAACCGAATCACCCGCTTCTGCACGAAGCGTACAAACAGGCGATGCACACTTTCCTGGACGTGGAGGGCGCGTGCGATTTTCTCGATCACGCGGATGACTTCGATTGGAAATTGCGAGAACTGCCCGCGATTTCACCGTTCGGTTTCACCATGTTCGCCAGCAAAATCAAAGAAACGATGATGCTGGAAGATCCCGCGGTGGCGGTGGAGCGGATCTATTATGAGATGTATTCGCGGATCGAGAAGATCGCAAAGGAGCGAGAACGTTTGACCTCCGGACAGAGTTGAGGGCGGATCTTGCGACCCGCCCCCTTCCCTGTCTCCGAGCAGCTTCTCCCTAGCTTTTGCTCTGCGAAACAACCTCATTGAGCTTGAAGATCGGCAGGAACATCGCGATGACGATGCCGCCTACGATCACGCCCAAAAATACAATCAGC
>JBBQHM010000066.1:0-11793 GCA_038323965.1 Chthoniobacterales bacterium
TCGCCTTTCGCCTCAATGTCACCGCAAAGGATTTCTCGATCGAGAACGTGAAGAAGATTGAAGCAAGCGAAGTTCATCTGCCGAAAGCAGCGGCCACCTCGCCCGCCACCAGCGCGAGCGAAGGTCAAAGATTGAAAGAAGGGGCTGCGCTTCCAGCATTCAACCTAACGAGTGAAGGAGGTGAGAAAATCACGGTGGAGACGCTGCGTAATCATCCGACCGTGGTGACGTTCATCTTCACCCGTTGTCCTATGCCTAACTTCTGCCCGCTCATGTCGAGGAAGTTCGCCGAGCTGCAAAGCACGATAAAGAATGCCAGCGGTTCGACCGCAGAAACGCGACTCCTTAGCATCACCATCGACCCGCAATTCGATACGCCCGCGGTGTTGAAGCAATACGCGCAGCAGGAAGGCGCCGATCCGCATCTCTGGACCTTCGCGACCGGCGAGCTCGAACAAATCAACGAGCTAACGAAAGCGTTTGCCGTCTATCGGCAAACCGAAGGCGGCACGATCAGCCACGGTCTGACGACTGCGCTGATCTCCCCGGACGGCGAAGTCGCGAAGCTTTGGCGCGGCAACGGCTGGACGGTGGATGAAGTTGTGCGGGCAGTGCAGGCACTCAGCACCGAATCGCAGTAATGTTAAATCCTTCGGCATCGGCTTTTCGCGCAAACGTTACTTGGCGTATGATTAGCGTTGAAGATTTGTCGGGATCGAGCCGCCCGAAGAGAGCGGATCCAGAAGCGCCGCGTCATGTCGTTTAGATGCTATCCGCAATGCGGAAAGGATTCGGGGGTCACGTGGAACGTCCGCCCGCGATCAAGATGAAGCAGGGACTGTGAAGGAACGCGTCCTTGATCCCTACGAATAAGAAAGGCCGAAATTTTTCCAAACACAACCCGAACGCAACTAAATGAAAAAGAACATAATCATCCCACGAACAGGATCGCTGCTGTTGCTGCTCACATACGTCGCGTTTACCGGCTGCTCCTCCAGCGGGACGCAGGAAACGAAAAAGACGCCTGGCGTACATAAGATGGGATCAGCGCCCATGAGCGACGCGAAGCATCCTGGGAAGATTCCTGATGACAGCCGCTGACGGCTTCGCTCGAACTTCATGGAAATATGCCGACTGCGACATCGCCCGCAACAATGCCTCGGATGCTGCGATGATTTTGCCGTTGAGCTGAGGGTCTGGTAACGACGATCTGGAGAAATCATGGCACCACCCGCAAACTCCGTCGAAGGCAACATCATCGTTCTGGTGCAGTGGCTGAAACTCGCCGTCGAAAGTTTCGGCGCGGGCCTGGTCGCGGTCGGCGTTGGCGTCGCGATTGTGCAGCTCGTCCGCACGTTGGCAGGAAAGCAGCCAGCCGAGTTTAACGGCTATTCGTTTGATCCTCGCGCGCTATCTCGCGCTGGCTCTGGAGTTCGAGCTTGGCGCCGACATCCTCGGCACGGCTATCTCTCCCACATGGGATCAGATCGGCAAACTCGGCGCCGTCGCGGTCATCCGCACGGGCCTGAATTTCTTCCTCTCGACGGAAATGAAACACGAGAAAACGCTGGCCGCTGGCGAGGCCGCGATCACCGCCCCGTCATCGAAGCGCTAGTCTGAGTATGAACCCACACCGCGGCACGTTTGCCGAGGCCCGGATCGCATTCGCTACAATGCTGACTCTAGCTCTCGTCCATGCCGGCTGTCACAAAGCTGTTGTGCTACCGGCTTCAAGCGTGAACCAGAGTTCGCCGGTTAGTCCCGCGGCTAACTCCCAAGGTTATACCACAGTTACGACCTCCCAATTGGCCGGTATGCTGTTCCGCCAAAAATTTTACGATGATAAACGTCCACGTCCCCTACGAAGGGGATATCCCACAGACGGACCTCAATATCCCTTTCGATCGCATCGCGGAAAATCTGGACAAGCTGCCCGCGAAAGATGCCCCAGTTCTTATTTACTGCCGCAGCGGCCGGATGAGCACAGAAGCGACGCTGACTTTGACCGCTCTCGGATACAGCCATGTGATGCATTTAGAGGGCGGGTTCCTCGCTTGGGAAGCCGCTGGGAACGAGATGGTGAAACGGCCTTGAGCGAGAAAAATGATGGCCGAGAAGACGCTGGCAAGGAACACGCATGAACGCTCCACATGACGCGTTGGTCTTCTTCGCAGCGACAGGCGATCTCGCTTTCAAGAAAATCTTCCCATCGCTCCAGGCCATGATCAAACGTGGTCACCTGGACGTGCCGGTGATAGGCATCGCCCGGTCGGCACCCGATCTCGACGCACTGAAAGCTCGTGTTCGAGATAGTCTCGAGAAGCACGGGGGAATTGACTCCGCAGCGTTCGAAAAACTCAGCGGTTTGCTGCGCTGGTTTCGGGGGGACGACGCCGACCCCGCAACCTACCAGGCCCTCCGCCAAGAACTGGCTGGTGCCGAGCATCCCGCATATTACCTGGCGCTGCCACCGGCGAGCTTTGAGGTCGTTGTGGAACAGCTCGGGAAATCAGGCTGCGCCAAAGGAGCCCGGGTCATCATCGAGAAGCCCTTCGGAAGAGACCTGGAATCTGCGCAGAAACTTAATAAAACTCTTTTAAGCGTCTTCGACCGCTTCCAGCGAGGCCTGCAGATCAATGCTGCTTTTCAGGTCTTCCATTTTACCAGCAACGCGCTGGGAAGTTTGTGACTTCGACAGATTGAACTCGCTCGGATGTGGGCAAATTCACTGAGTGGAAGACCCCACGAACGCGGTTGAAACGGTGAAGTCCGAATCGCCGTTTTATTTCGACACAGCCTGCGCTCGTGAAAATATCACCCCCATGCGCAAGCATCGCGCGAGGTTAGAATCTGTGGCTGCAGTGGCGACCGGAAAGCTGACAGTCGGTGATGCCGTGCGTGGCTATCTCGAGAAAATCCGTGCCAGCGCGTCGCTCAAACCGAGATCGAAAGACTACCGCGAGATGATAATGGATTTCATTGATCGCTCGTGGCCGGCCGCGACGCGATTGTACCCGTAATTTATACCCGTCAGGCTCAAAAAGGGGCAAATGATAGCTAATCCTAGCTAAGACGGAACTATCGTAAGCTTCTGATTCCGAATCGCTAGCTAGTCATAGCCAAAGCTAGCAAACACCCGTTTTCTAATTACAAATCAGCTGCTCTACCAACTGAGCTATGCCGGCATTGGCGCGCAGGGTAGCTCACGCCTGGTTGCGAGACAAGCGCCCTTCAGCTGCGGCGTAATCTTCAAAGCCGAAGATGTTTTTCGCGGCTTGTCCGTTGCGCAGGCTATCGTTCAGCGGTCCGATCCACTCGGCGTCGCGCGATAAGAGTCACTTTTTCCCTTCAACGGGCCGGAAGAGCAGGTCTTGATAATCCCAGCTGAAATCGGCGAGCGGCGACGCGGGTTTCATGGTCACGCGATCGATCTTGCCGTCGGCGTCGAGACTAAAGGTGACGCAGGCAGGTTCGATAGTCTTGTCGGTGAAACGCGTGATGAAGGTGTCGTATTGCCAGTGCTCGAGCGCTCTTCCCATGCGCGGGGTCGATTTAAAATCGATCGTGAGTTTCCCATCGGTTTCGCCGATTTCGATATTTCCCTACCAGGGATCGGCATAGGTCCCGGCGTAGCGGGCGACCGGCAGCAACGGACCGACCTGGGCGGGCTGCGCGGTTTTCGCCTGCGACGCTTTCAGGCCTTCCGCTTTTTCTTTCTGCGCGTGGGCGATAAATTTTTCCGGCCAATTCCCTTTCGGCAGCGCGAGATAATAATCGAGCAGTTCATCCATCAGCCCGAGGATGATTTCTCTGTCTTCGCTGTTAATCTCGATAGAAAACCCGACATTTTTTTTCCGGGAGAAGCACCACGGCACTCATGTAGCCAAGGACCGCGCCGCCATGCCAGACGAGTTTCGCGCCGCGATAATCCTGGACGTCCCAGCCCAGCGCATAGGTGCGGAACATCGGCCGAGTGAGGTCGAATTCCGCCGACAGCGACTTGATCGGCTGGAGTTGGACCGGCTTCCACATTTGCTCGTGCGCTTCTTCGCTAAAAAGACGCTGGTCGGTTCCTGGAATTTTGCCGTGGGCGAGCTGGCCATGTCGTGGCGCTGACCGCGAGCCCGCCCGCCGGCGCGGCGTTGCGCCCGAGGCCGTCGCGCTCGTCGAGAACTTCCTGATCGCCGAGGCTGCGGAGCGGCCCATTGACCCGGGCATGCGGTTGCGCGCGGTCGGGGGTCTTGAAGCGGTCCTCGTCGTCGCTGGTCGAATGAGGCATTCCCGCGGGCTTGAAGATTTGCTCGGCCGTAAAGGTTTCCCATGTTTTTCCGGTGATCTCCTCGATGAGTTGCCCCGCGACCATGTAGAGGACGTTGTCGTAGTCGAAGCCCGACCGAAAGCTGGTGGCGGGCTTAAGGTAGCGCAGACGTTTGACTGACTCGGCCCGGCTAAGATTGGTGCGCGGCACAAACAACAGGTCGCCTTCGCCATGTCCAAGACCGCTGCGGTGCACAAGCAGATCGCGGATCGTCATCTCGCGCGTCACCCACGCGTCATACATTTGGAAACCGGGTAGATGATCGATCACTTTATCGTCCCAACCGATCTTCCCCTGGTCGACGAGGATGGCGAGGTCGGCGACCGTGAACGCCTTGTCGGTTGATCCAGTCGGGAAAATCGTGTCGCCGTCGATCAGCTCGGATGCGCCGAGCTTTCTCACGCCAAAACCTTTGGCGAGAATAACCTTGCCGTTCTCCACAATCGCGATCGCCATTCCCGGCACGCCGACTTGCTTGCGCAACGCCTCGACACGCGCATCGAACTCTGCGGGTGGAGCGGCGAATGCGGATGCGAAAACTAGGAACGCGATCGTGGTGGCAAGCTGTTTCATTGAGCGTTGGACTAAGCAAGACAGGCATCGACCAAATGATCGAACGCGGTGCCGCCGCGGATGGGATCGGCAACGGCGATGCCGAGGCGCTGGCATTCTTCGTCGATCAGTTGGTTCGCTGAATCTGTATCCAGTTGAGCGGTATTAAGACTCACGCCACCACAGCGGATATTTCGATTTGTCCGGCGGCCCAGTTGTAGCGTGAGATCGATTGTCTCCTGGATAGTCGGCACCAAGTACCCGGGATGACCCAGAATGCGCTCTCGTTTGGCTTCGTGGCAGATCACCACCACGTCCGGCTGACTGCCGTGCAACAGCGCCAACGACACGCCAGCGTATGCGGGATGGAACAACGAGCCTTGGCCTTCGATCACGTCCCAATGATCGTCCTCCGCGTCCGGGCTCAGCATTTCCGCCGCACCGGCGGCGAAGTCTCCCACCACGGCATCAATGGGGATACCGCTTCCGGAAATGAGGATACCAGTCTGTCCAGTTGCACGGAAATCGGCCGCAACTCCACGCGCCTTAAAGGCACGGGCAAGCGCGAGCGCGGTGTATTTCTTACCTAGCGCGCAATCTGTGCCGGACGTCAGCAGGCGTTTCCCGCTGCGGTTCCGCCCGGTAGCGATTGGGATGTTTAATGGCGGGCGCCTGACATCGAGTAAATTGCGTCCGTAACGCGCGGCCCCTGCCTGCAGCATCGGCACATCATCGAGCGCAGTGTGCATGCCGCTGATGATGTCGAGACCCGCCTCCAACGCGTCGATCAGCGCGGGAATCCACGTCTCGGGGATGAAGCCGCCTGAATTCGCGACGCCGATAACAAGCGCACGCGCGCCCTTCGCGTGAGCTTGTGCTGGCGTGAGAAAAGGTAGACCGGTCGAAACCGTCGCGCCACCGCAGGCGTATTCGCCGACGCAGCGTTCCGACGCCCAGTCGCGCAGACCAAATGCCGTCTTCGCGTAGCCCGGCTCAGTCGTATCGCCGAGAAAGAGCAGATATGGCTGTGGTAACGGCGCGACGGCTGGCGCGACGGAGAAAGGCTCGAGCATGCGGTGGGCTAACGAACGCGGCAGCTGCGCCTGTGCCAGAGCAACTGCTAGAACTTGTAATCAACCTCCGCCCCGACAGTGCGCGGCTGAATCGGGGTGCCTTTTAAGTGGTCGATGGTTCCAGTCAAGGTCGGAAATGCGTCGATATTCTGATAGGCACGCTCGTCAGTCACGTTCTTGACGAAGACGCGAACCGTCCAGCGATCGTTGGAGATATCGGCATTCAAGTCCAGCGCGGCATAACTATCCAGGCGAAAATCCTGGCCAGCCGTAGGGGTGGATCTTCTTTCGCCCACGATGCGAACGCCTGCTCCGACGTGACCGTTCCATCCTGGCGTTTGGGGAGCAGTTCCAGCCACAACCGTCTTTCCGTCTTTCCCGCTGAGAGCGACCGCTTCGCTATGTGCTCCCCAAAGCGGAAAATTGTAGTCTGCCGTGATCGCGCCTTGCCATTGTGGGATGTTCGGAAGACGGTCGCCAGCTTTGGCACCGAGGCTAGGCGCGTCATTGTCGAACGTAGAGTCAGTATAAGAGCCGTTAAGACCGAGTCGGAGGCCGGTGAAGGGCATAAATGCAGTCGACAACTCGACGCCATTGCTCGTCGCTTGCCCGCCGTTGGCCAGCACTCCAATATTGTTGACGACGGCGGGGATTTGAATGTTGGTCCACTCGAGGTGATATCCTGTGATATCGAAAAGTATCCGATGATTGAGGTATTCCGACTTCAGTCCGGCTTCGTAGCTAAGAAGGGTTGAGGAGTCTACTGAAGGTGGCACGCCGGGTAGTGCAACGTTTGGTCCGCCCGGCTGATATCCGCTCGCGATGCGCGCATAGAGCAGGCCGTCTTTCCACAGTTTAGCTTCGGGGGTCACCATGAAATTGAAGATGCTCTCCTTGGAACTACCTGGCGTTATGCCGATCGGGATAACCGCACCGGCATTGAAATTCTGGGAGAAAGTCTGGTCATTATGCGAATACCGGAGGCCCGCGCCCAAGCTGAACCAGTGGGTGAACTTATAGGTAGCATTCGCGAAGACGGCTTCTTCTTCGTAAGTGCTCGGAAGGGCAATATCGGCCAAAAGCGCTAAACCGGGATACGGCGCGCCGTTCAGTTGATTCAGGGTTAGGAACTGAGTCTGGTTCCCATCCTCATAGGTGTAGAACCCGCCGAGTTGCCAGAGGAACGGGCCGTCTGCCTTCGATGTCAGACGAAGTTCCTGAGTGAACTTTTGCAAGGTCAGTCCCAAGTCGAAACCAGAAAGCCCTGCGGGCCCCGCTCCGATAAGCAGCGGATACTGCCCGAAAGACCGTGTCACGTCCAAACCTGATTTGGTGGTGATGTCGGCATAAGAGCTGGCGGAGGTGATAGTCGCCCAGCCCAGGTTCCAATCCACCGTCAACGCGATAAGACCGATGTCTTTCTTAAATGGCTCGGCAACGTCGACTCGATTTTTTAAGTCACCGTAAACGGGACGCTCGGTTACCGGGTCGAGTTCGACGACGGCATTATTGTCGCTCTCGATCCTCTGCCCGAACGCGCTGAGCCGAACGGTGATCGCGTCGATTGGTTTCCACAAAAGGACGATGTGACCAGTCTCTTGAGTGGCGTCGTTGATGCCCTCGGCACCGTTCGCGACATTGTCGATGAAGCCGGGGAGTTCGTTACGTGCAAAGCTCACGCGCACCGCGAGCTTGTCCACCACGAGCGGTATGTTGGCGGTAGCGTGCACATCCCAGCCCGGCTCATCTGCGTTCTCAGTCCCACTCAAGCCGCCACCGACGTGAAATTCGCGGGTCCCGAGCGACGGATCCACGGTGACATACTTGATCAAGCCCCCGATGGAATTTGCACCGTAGAGCGTGCCCTGTGGTCCGCGCAGAACTTCGACACGGCGAATATCGTAGGGCAGCAGGTCCAGCTGGAAGGCAACGGCAGTCTGATACAGACCGCTCGAACCGACGGGGGTTTCGTCGATGTACGTGCCCACAGTACTGCCGCTGGAAAGCGCAGTGATACCGCGCAAGGCGATCGTAACTCTCCCGGGCGCGCCGACGGAGTTAACCTGCAGGCTCGGGATGTAAGCCGCGTAATCCGCCAGATCAGTCGCGTGTAGATTTGTCAGCTCCACGTCGTCGAAGGCGGTGATCGACGCCGGCACTTCACGAACATCTTCTTCGCGCTTGTTCGCAGTCACCATCACGCGGTCCACGGTAGCTTCGCCCGCATTGGCTGTAGCGGCTGGGGTTGGCGTTGGCTCGGACGGCTGCAGCGCGGCCTGCGCACGCACGGTGGATGGCAAAAAGAGTGACAAGCTTCCCACCGCGATTAATGACAACGTGAATGATTTCAGTGTTTTCATGAGATTAAATGATGCTTCAGTCGGCCCTTGGTTCCCAAAGGGGCGATAATGAGCCTGTTCGGAGAATCGTCAATCCCAATTAGAGAATTATTTCCTAGACCGCTGATTAGGAGCTTTTCCGGGATTTCACCGCGAGGGATTCGTGGCGCCGAATCGGCCCATCGAGCAGCCAAAGCAGCGCGGCCGCCGTGATGGCGAGAGCCGTTAAAACGAGGAAGAACCCGCTGTGGCTGGCACGACTCCAGAGCGTGCCGACGATTCCCGCAAGCATGCTGCCGCCAAAGACCGCGAGAAACCATGCCGCTAACGTCGTCGCTCGCATTTGCGGCGGCGCCAGACGCGCAAACAAACCAAGGCCTGTCGGCAGAATGTAAAGCTCGCCCAGAGTCAAAATCACAAAGAATAAAACGAGCCAAGGCCAGTTCGCTCGACCTGGCGCGGTAGCAGTGGAGACGACGGCGAGCATCAGGTAGGAAGCCGCCACGATGAGCGCGCCGATCGCCATCTTGCGCGCCGGCGATGTCTCGTTTCCGGCATCGGCGCGTCTGCGCCAGTACCAAAGCAATGGCGGCGTAAGCGTGATGACGAGCAACGGATTCAGCGATTGAAACCAAGTCATCGGGATGACGAAATTGTGCACTCCGCGCTCGACGTTGATATCGGTCCAGAGCGGGATCGTATTGCCGACCTGCTCGTAGGCGCCGCGGAAAATCGTCGCGGCGATTCCCACTCCCAGGAGCAACAGCCAGAGCTTCGCATAGCTCTCGTTAACTTGGGCGTCCGGTGACCTCGCTCCTTTAGCGTGTGACGCAGCGCTTGCCGGCAAATAGCGTTGCCCCATCAAATAGATGACGAGTCCGGCAAACATCCCCACGCCCGCGGCGCCGAAGCCGTAGTGCCAGCCGTATAGTTCCCCGAGTGTTCCACAAACGAGTGGCGCGATGAAGCCGCCCAGGTTTAAGCCGACGTAATAGATGTTATACGCGCGCAGACGCCGGGGGTCATCGACGTGATAAAGCCCGTCGATTTGACTGGGCAAGCTCGGCAGGAACAAACCGTTCCCCAGCGCGATCGTCGCCAGCGCCACGTAGAACAACGGCGGGAACGTCATCAGAAAATGACCGATCGCCATCGCGGTCGCGCCGATTATTACGGCTCGACGTTTACCGAGCCAGCGATCCGCGATCACACCGCCGACGATCGGGGTGAAGAAAGCCATCGCGGTGTAACTACCGTAAATGAAGGACGACTTCTCCTGCGTGAAAAGCAGTTGCTTGGTCATGTAATAGACCAGCAGCGTGCGCATCCCGTAGTAGGAAAACATCTCCCACATCTCGGTGAGAAACAGGATGGTGAGGCCACGCGGCTGGCCAAACCAGGTCTTGTCCGGCGCCGCCGTCGTCATGGCGCCAAGCGCCGCGCAGATCCCCAGACGTAGTCATCGCTGCGGATACGGCCATCTTCGTAAACGACCGATGGAGTGCGGTCGCTGACGAGAAAGACCGGCCCGTCGAGGTCGACGATGTCGCAGTGTTGGCCGAGGACGAATGCCGGCGCCATTGCCAGGCTGGTGCCAACCATGTTGCCGACCATCACCTTCATACCGAGGGCGCGGGCACGCTCGGCAATCAGCAGTCCTTCAGTGAGACCGCCGCACTTATCGAGCTTGATATTCACGACGTCGAAGCGACCGACCAGCGCCTCGACTTCATTCAAACCTTGCACGCTTTCGTCGGCCGCAATCGGAACGAGATGCTCAACGCCATCGAGCTCCGATTCGTGGCCGCGCTTACAAGGTTGTTCGAGCAACGAAACGCGCGACTCGACGAGCGCGGGCAGCAGCCGCTCGATCGTCGCGCGAACGTAACTTTGATTCGCATCGACACCGAGCCAGACATCCGGTCGCGCGGCACGCACCGCGCGGATTCGCTCGATGTCGTTGTCCGTCTCGCCGCTAAGTTTGAGTTTGATCGCGCGTGCGTGGGTTAATTCTTTCGCCCCTTCGACCGTCACCGGCAGGTCTTCCGCTCCGAGCGTGAAGGTGGTGAGCAACGGACGCGGCGCGTCGATTCCAGCGAGTTGCCAAACGGGGGCGCCAGCACGTTGTGACTCGAGTTCCCACAACGCGCAGTCGAGAGCGTTGCGCGCTCCACCGGCCGGCCACAGGGTCTGCAACTCCTCGCGCGTCAGGCCGCTCTCGATCGCGTCGCGCTGCGCCTCGATCCGCGCCACCATTCCCTCGGGCTCGTCGCCCAGATAATATACGCCCGCCCCTTCACCACGACCTTCATGCGCACCGTCCCGCAAGGTGACCACAGTTATCGGGACATCTTCAAACGTGTAACCGGCGATACGAAACGGTTTGCTGAACCTCACCCTTTCGTTGCGGACTTCGAGCGTGATTCGCGACGCAGGAGAGCTCATGAAGTTTCAAAAAAGACGATCAGTAATTCGCGGTGTAGCCAAAGACGTGGAACACACCGCCGACGTAGAGCACGACCAGAAACGAGATCGCCAGCACCACGCTCCAGAGTTTCGCCAGCTTGCGACGATCGCTCCGCAGCACCACCGCCGCGTTCCAGAGTCCGATCACGGCCGCAACGACACACCCGACGAACGCAAGCAGGCGCAGCGCGATGATAACCCCGTCCATGCCTGGCACGGCCCACTTCAAATCGCCAGCGACTAAGAACACGAAGATTGTAATGGCGAGCGTCGTCGCGAGGGCGACCAGCGATGCGATTCGCACCAGGCGATGCGCCTTCGCGTCCTTCCCGTTTAATCCATAGGCGACGCCGTAACGCCGGCGGATGAGGGCAGAAAACGGCCACGCCAGGACCGTCAGGGCGAGCGCGGCCAGCGCCGCTACCCACAGCGGCAGTAACCATCCGGATGACCACCACCAAGGGACCGGCTCGAAGATCATGAATGGATAACTGTCGTAGCCAAACCGCGTGACCCGACCGTTCTCCACCTTCGCTGCGACCCGATCGCCACCGGCGACGTTGCGCCAGACGAACGGTGCGATTTCGAGCCATTTCTTCGGCTGCTCATCACCACCTTTCAATGCCGGAATGGTGATCGCGCCGTCGGCGCTGGCGGTCACGTGGATCTGGCCGAACAGACTCAGCAGGGCTAGAAAGTTTGTACGCGAGCCGCGGCTCAAGTTGTAGCGCCCCGCCATCAGCTGCGCGTGCGCTTTCGCAGTGTTGGCGTCGACCTTCCCTTCCGGCAGCGGGCCAGGGAAGTAGCGTTCCATGAATTGCTGAAAGACAATCGTGCGGATCGGATGAGCGGCGCCTTCTTTGCCGGCGCTGTTCATAGAGATGAAAATGCCCGTGCCGTCATCCGGCAGCAGGTTCAGATCGCTGTGGAACCACTCGAGGTCGCCGGCGTGCGAGATGACGCGACGGCCGTCGATATTACTCTCGTAGAAACCGAGCAACATTCGGTTCAGCGGCGGGATCATCGTATTCGCAGTCGTGTGCAT
>JBBQHM010000067.1:0-11758 GCA_038323965.1 Chthoniobacterales bacterium
GAGCCAGCGCGCTTCGTTCCGTTCTGGCGGAGCGTTTTGCACACGACGTTGCAATACTGTTTTCGCAGAACGCGCGAATTCGTCGAGTGCAGATTCTGGCCCCGTTCCATGCATGCCGGCGAGGACTTGAAGAAGACCCCAGCCTTCGCCGTGGTAGCGCTCGGTCGCGAGCACGCCCTCGCCTTTGAAATTTACGTAATCGATAAGCGCGTAGGCGCCGCCCGGGGTTCTGCTGACGCGCGCAAATTGAGCGCGGATATTGTCAGCTTGAGCACCGTTCGCAGCTGCAACCATCGTCGATAAAGAACTGTCGAGACGCGCGACAAGAAACTGCGCCTGTAAATTGATGGTTCGCGAGAGAAATTCGCGCAGCTCGAGCAGCCGGGGGGAGCTCTGCGCGGCACGGAACTCGGCCCGCGAGTTCCAGGGACATGGCGCGCTATCTGAGATCCATGCGGGCAGCGAAGCTCCGCGGTCGCGAGCAAAGGCGATGAATTTCGGAAAACTTTCCTCAAACGGTCCGCGGGCGCCATTGGGGTACCAGATGAAATGCCCAATGCCTAACGAAGCAAACTTCTCGCCCTCATTCCACGAGGTCAGGCCGGCAATTGTTCCGGCGCACTCGTTCTGCCACACGCGTTGACCGATTCGTTGCGCTTCTTTCGGCGATAACTCGATGGCAGTCGCAGCCTGCGCCGTCAGCACAATTGCCAGCGCAGCGATCGCTATCCGGCGCAATCTTGACGGTTTGCTTTTCTCCACTAACATTCGTTCTCCCGCCGCGGCCGGAAACATTGCCGCCCTCTAAGAACCGCTATGAAATTGTTAATCTGTGTCATCACTTTGGCTGCCGCCGTTTCCACCAGCTTTGCTCAAGAAAAGCCACAACTGAAGGACAATAAAGACAAAGTCAGTTACAGCTTCGGTTTAAATGTAGGATATACCTTCAAGAAGCAGAATATCGACATGAACACGGACGCGTTCATGACCGGATTCAAGGACGCGATGACCGGCAAAGATCCCGTTCTGAATGAACAGCAGGTGCGCGAGGTGATGAGTGCTTTTGAGAAAGATATGGATCAAAAACAACAGGCGGCCGGTCAGAAGAACACGTCGGATGGCGAAAAATACCTCGCCGATAACAAAAACAAACCCGGCGTGAAGACAACCGCGAGCGGTTTGCAGTATAAAGTTTTGAAGGAAGGAACCGGCGCATCGCCCAAAGAGACTGACACCGTCACGGTGAATTATCGTGGAACACTGATCGATGGCACGGAGTTCGACAGTTCCTACAAGCGCGGCGAGCCGGCGACGTTTCCGCTTAACCGCGTGATCAAGGGTTGGACCGAAGGTCTGCAACTCATGAAGGTCGGGGCGAAATATCAATTCGTGATCCCACCAGGAATTGCTTACGGCGAGCGCGCTGCGGGTCAGATCACCCCGAATTCTACACTCATTTTCGAGGTCGAATTGCTTAACGCGAAACCTGCCGCCGCTGGTGCAGGGGCGAGCCCGAGCGGCTCACCGAAATAAAGCTACACCGTCGGCGAACTTTGCTCCCACGCCAGGCGTGGCGCATCGCTCCACAGATCTTCCAGCGAATAGAAATCGCGTTTCTCGCGGTGAAATACATGCACGATGACGTGCAGGTAATCGAGCACGATCCATTGGCTGGCGGGCAACCCGTCGACAGCGGACGCCCTCACGTGGTTGTCTTTCTTTAACCGATCCTCAATTTCCGCGGCGATTGCTTTCAGGTGCGGCTCGGATGTTCCCGAGCAGATCACGAAGAAATCTGTGAAAGTGGAAATTTCACGAAGGTCGAGGATCACGATGTCCTCGGCCTTTTTGTTGGAAGCGAGCTCACCGCAAGTCCGGGCTAGTTGTTTGGCCTCTATTTTCTTATCTCCATGTAAAGTTGCTCTTCTCGAATGATCGCTTCGACGGCTTTCGGCACAAGATAGCGAATGGGCCGCCCGCTGGCGACCCGTTCTCTAATGTCACTGCTGGATATGTCGATCTTTCGCTCGATTACGGGGAAAGAGTGCGCGGCCTCATTCCCGCTGCGGCTTAGCACCGCAAAGCTCACCAGTCGTTTCAAGTCTTCGAAGCGATGCCACGTCGCAAGATCATTCACGTGATCTTCACCAAGGAGGTAAATCAACTCCGCGCCGCTCTCACGAGCCGCGATGTGCTCGGCGGTATCGATCGTGAAAGAGGGCGGCGGACGGCGCACTTCGAAATTAGAAACGTCAAATGCGGGGTCGCCTTCAGTCGACGCCAGAACCATCCGCAGCCGGGCTTCCGCGGAGCTCTGTGGCTTGTTCATTTTGTGCGGAGACTGCCCTGCCGGAACGAAGATTACCTTTTCCAACCCAAGTTGTTCATGCGCGTCGCGCGCAAGAATAAGGTGGCCGTGATGAATCGGGTCGAAGGTGCCGCCGTAGACTCCGATCTTCCTCAAATCGCGAAAGGCTTCCGGCTGCGACCGAGCGCAGCCTCATCCGAGATAGGAGTTTTGTTTTCGACAGGCTGCATCAGAATTACCGTCACAAAATATGGAGCGCTCTTCCGTCGGTCAACTTCTGCTTGTCGGCGTGCCCGGTTACGAACTTGATGCGCACACCGCAGAAATGTTTCGCCGCGTGCAGCCGGGTGGTTTTATTCTCTTCGGTCGAAACATCAGGACGCCGGCGCAGCTCCGGAAACTCATCGATGACCTGCGGGATCTCAGCGCGGTTGAGCCGATCATCACGATTGACCAGGAAGGCGGGCGGGTTTCGCGTTTGCGTTTGCTGGGCAATGAGCCGCCGAACGCGCAGCAGCTACGGGATAAGGGCGACGTCAATCTCATCCGCAAACATGGCAACATCACGGGGCGGTTGCTCCGACTTTTCGGTTTCAATCTCGACCTTTGCCCGGTGCTCGATATTTCCTTCGACGATGACGCGGACAACTCATTGCGCGGACGTTGCTATGGCAAAAGCGTCGCGCAGGTGATTGAGCTCGCTGGCGCCTTCAACGATGCAATGCGAGCGCAGGGGATCGCAAGCTGCGGAAAACATTTCCCGGGATACTCGGCCGCAACTCTCGATGCGCACCACGATTTGCCGAAAATCGATCGCACTCTGGCGCAGCTCGAGCGCGAGGAGCTTGCCGTCTTCCGGAAACTCGCGCCGCACGTCGACAGTATGATGATTTGTCATGGGTGGTATCCGGTTTTTGAGCGCGCGAAATGTCCCGCTTCACTTTCTCCGCGCGTGATCACCGATCTTCTCCGGAAGGACATGAAATTTGGCGGCCTCGTGATGACGGACGACCTGGATATGGGTGCGATTCTTAACGAATACGGTTTCGACGAAATGCTTCGTCTCGCGCTCGCAGCGGGAAATGATCTGGCGATGATTTGCCATCGCGTAGAGAAAATATCGGATGCCGCCGACGTCCTGGCGAAGCTTCCGGGGGATCAACTCGATCGCGCGCTCGGCCACATTCATCGCTTCAAGCAAACCCTAAAACCCCCGCTGTCATTCACTGACTCCAACTTCGCGGTTATCGACGCGGAAGTCTGGGATCTTCGCGTCGCCGTGCTGGGCGAAGCCGGCGCGGCGGAGCGTAGTCCGGAAGATGGTAAACGGTCGCCGGTAGAGTTGTATTGAGATCAGACTCGCGATACCCGGAGATCGACGGGCTGCGCGGCTTCGCTTGCCTTTCCGTCGTCGCGCATCACTGCTATTTCTACGGCGGCAGATATCAGTGGCCGTTCGATCTGCTGGCGACTGCGCTCATCGCCGCGGGATTGTTTTATCCAAAACTGCGCAAGCTTTTCTCAAGTCGCGTGATCGTCTCGGTCGGCCTGATTTCCTATTCTCTCTACCTGATCCATTTACCGGTCATTGATTTCATCCATCGGTGGACCGCCGCCTTTTCCTGGCCGGAATGGCAGCAGTTATTGTTTTATCAGGGTCTGGTGTTGCCGGTCTGCGCGCTCGTGGCTTACCCGTTTTATGTTGCGTTTGAGCGACCATTCTTACGCGTGGCAGCGTCTGATCGCACCGCGGTTTTGATCGATGCCCACCCGCAATCAGCTTCGATTTCGCGCGATTAATTGACGCATTCTGTGTGACCCACTAGCGTTCGCGCGTGCAAGCGGAACTTGAGCGACTCCTCGTCCTTCAGGACCGCGACCAGAAGATCCGGCAGATTCGCGCGGAGATCGGCGTTTTACCGGAGCAGAAGCGAAATCTCGAGGCGCAGCTAGCAGCGAGCGTGGCAAGCCTGGAAGCAGCCAAGCTGCGCGCCAGGGAAGTGGAAGTGCAGCGAAAAAGTCTTGAGCTCGATGTTGGCACCCGGCAGGGAAGCATCGCTCGGCTGAAAACGCAGCAATACGAGACGCGCAAGAACGATGAATTTCAGGCCATGGGTCATGAAATCGAGCGCTACGAAAAAGAGATACAGAAAATCGAGGACCAGGAGCTCGAGCTCATGGAGCAGTATGACAAGCTCAAGGCGGAGATCGCAGGGGAGGAGAAAACTTCAGCTTCAGCAAAAGCTTCTGTCGCGCGCCAGATGAGCGATCTCGATGAGAAAGGCGCTACCTTGAAAGCGCGGCTCGACGAGTTAGCGACGGAGCGGGAGACGCTGGTGGCTGGCATCGATGAGGATGTGGCCGAGCGTTACGAGCGCCTCTTCGCGAGCAAGGGGGACGCGGCCATTGTCGCGGTGGAACACGGCGTGTGCACAGGTTGTCACATGAAAGTGACCACGCAGACCGCCGTGCGAGCTCGCAGCGAAAACGAAATCGTTAGCTGCGAACAGTGCGGGCGAATTCTTTTCTCCGCGAACTAAGGCGCGGCTTCAAACGTTAAAGCGGAACTCGACGACGTCGCCATCTTTGACGACGTATTCTTTTCCTTCGATGCGCAGCTTTCCCGCTTCCCGCGCTTTCGCGAACGAGCCGAGCCCCACCAGATCGTCGAAGTGCACAACTTCGGCGGCGATGAATCCGCGCTCGAAATCAGTGTGAATCACGCCGGCGGCGGCGGGCGCTTTATCTCCTTCGTGAATGGTCCACGCCCGCGTTTCCTTTTCACCGGTTGTAAGATACGTGCGCAGACCAAGCAGGTGATAAACCGCGCGAATCAGCCCGCCAACTCCACTCGTCTCCACGCCCAGACCGCGGAGATATTCTAACGATTCCTCCTCGCTGAGATCGACCAGTTCGCTCTCAATCTGCGCGCTGATTACGACCGCTCCCGTGCCGAAGTGGTCGCGCGCATAGGCTTCAACTTCTCGAACATGTTTAGCCGCGGGCGAATTGTCCCCCTTGGCAATGCCGGCAAGATCGGTCTCGGCGACGTTGCACGCGAAAATCACCGGCTTTGCCGTCATCAGGAAAAACTCCCGCGCCACGATTTTCTCATCGTCCGATAACTGCGCGGTAATCGCCGGTTTTCCGGAATCGAGATGCGGCAGCAGTTTTGCAATAACCGCTGCTTCCGCTTTGGCCGTCTTGGAACCCGCGCGCACTTCTTTCTGCAGTCGATCGCTGCGCTTTTGCAGTGACGCGAGATCGGCGATCCCGAGCTCGGTATTTATCACTTCAATGTCGCGCACGGGGTCGATACTGCCGCTCACGTGATGAATATCGCTGCTCTCGAAGCAACGCACCACCTGCACCACGGCGTGGACCTCCCGGATATGACTCAAAAACTGGTTGCCCAGCCCCTCGCCGGAGCTCGCCCCTTTCACCAGGCCTGCGATGTCGACGAACTCGATCGCGGCCGGAACAATCTTCGTGGAATGCGAAAGCGCCGCAAGCGTTGCCAGTCGCGAATCCGGTACCACCACAACGCCAACGTTCGGATCAATAGTGCAGAACGGATAATTCGCTGCCTGCGCCTTCTGGGTGCGGGTAACGGCGTTAAACAGCGTCGACTTCCCGACGTTTGGCAGACCTACGATTCCGGCGCTGAGCATGAGGCGCGGACGTTAAGCCAAACTACAGTCGTGGTCTATACCGCATGCTCATTCGTCGACCCACGGAAAGACTTCCTCGAGCGGCTTGCCGAAGACGCGCGCGATGCGAAACGCCGCTTTGAGCGTCGGCGAATACTTGCCGGCTTCAATCGCGGCAATCGTCTGTCGTGTCATCCCGATCCGTTCCCCCAGCTCTGCCTGCGTCATTTCACCGGCGAGGAAGCGCAGCAGGCGGATTTGGTTCGTTAGCTTTTTCTTACGCATGCCATCCTCTGCGGTAGCTCGCGACAATAATTCCATAGCGCACGACTTCGGCGACGAGTAGTGCGAACAGCGCCGCGTTGATGATCGTCCATCCGCGATCTCTGACCGGCATTACGCAGCCCACCGAAATGATGCCTACCATCAGCACGAAATCCGCAGCGGCCGCGCCGCGTCGCGCGATCGCGCGGTCGCGCTCATCCGCGGCTCCCTGCGCTTCGGCGCCCGAAGCAAACGCAATCGCAACGCTGGCCGCGGCCACCACAACCGCCTGGATCACGAGGACGGCAGCAAGGTAACCGAGAAGACGAAGGGTGGTTGCCCCATGCTGCATTGCAGTTGTGGCGAGCACGAAATAAACGCCGTAGGCGGTGATCATTGATACGAGCGATAGCCACGCGATTTTCTCGCGAAAGGCGATCCCGACGCGGTCCTGTGAGGTATTCATAACGCGATGTTAATAATATTTAACATAAAGTCAAGAATAAATTGCATTGATACCTAACGTTTCGTGTTGCTGACCCAGCATCGCCTCCTCCCGCGCTCTTTTGCCGCGTTAAAGCAATCGGGCCGGCGGGATTCGAAGCCGCGACCTGTCGCCGCGGCGACCTTTCTACTGATCCAGCCGGTCGAGCTCGTCGCGGCCGCGGCCGGTCTTATAATACTGTTCGCGGCGTACCGCGTCAGGTCGCGTGGAGAAGCTCTCCGTGTGCGTGAGTAACCCTGGCACACCATTTCATGTTGCCTTTGAATGGCCAGCGTTGTGACGCTGTAATCGAGCGTCGACATCCGCGCATGAACCCACGTATCTGCGTCCCGTCGTGGCGCTGCGCAGTACGTAGACGTAAAACATACGGTCGAAAGTATCGGGCCGGCGGGATTCGAACCCGCGACCTCTTGAACCCCATTCAAGCGCACTACCAAGCTGTGCTACGACCCGTGCTCCGGCCGTGACTCTGGACTAGCTGCAGGAAATGGCGAGCGACAAAAAGAGCGACCTGTCGCCGCGGCGACCGCACTACCAAGTCCGCCGCAGGACGGACTCGCCGTGGCGAGCTCTGTGCTACGACCCGGACGCGCTGAGTATCGGATGGCGCGTTCCACGTTGCCACCGAAAGTTTCGGCTCACGTGCGAAGGGACCGATTTACGATCGCTCCCACGCAGTGAGAAATGTGTCGATCAATTCCGGAAGGTCATCGCTGTATCCGCCTTCGAGAACGGCCGCCGTATTTAAGTTCGCCTGGTGCAGCCACGTTCCGAGCAGCGCGAAGTCATCGCGCAACAAAGTCATTTGGGTGAGCGGGTCGCGCGCGTAAGCATCAAACCCGGCGGACACGATTAACAGGTCCGGTTTAAAATCGAGCAGCACGTCGAGTGCATCCCGCATCCGCTCCATATGTTCAATTCGCGGCGTGTACGGTGCGACCGGGAAGTTGGAGATGTTCGCGAAAGATTCAGTCCCAGTCCCCGGATAGCCCGGGAATTGATGAATCGAAGCAAATCGAATGCGCTCGTTCCCGCGCACGACGTCTTCCGTCCCGTTGCCGTGGTGGGCATCAAAATCCCAGATCGCGACGCGATCGGCCCCCTGCGCCAGGACATCGAGTGCTGCAATCGCGACATGATTGAAATAGCAAAAACCCATCGCCTGGTCGCGCGTCGCATGATGTCCGGGAGGTCGCATCAAACTGAAAGTGCGTTCTCCGTTTAATGCTGCACGCGCCGCTGCCACTGCCGCTCCTGCGCCATGCAATGCGTGATCATAAATATCCGGCAGCGCAGCCGTATCCGCGTCGAAATCCTCAGTCGCAGTGCGGACGCGCTCGATGTGCGTTTGGGTATGCGCACGCAACAGCATTTCGCTTTCCGCTGCCGCGGGCGTCTCCCACTTCCATGCGGGATAAAGTTCCCTCAGTCTCGCGACCGATCGCGTGATTCGTTCCGGCCTCTCTGGGTGTTCAGGGCGCCCGTAATCGGCGCAGCGCGGATCGTGGAAAATGATCACTTCCGGGGGATTCCATTGGCAATCACCATCGCGGCGCGCGGCGGAATCGTGACGTTAAGTGTTCCGCCCTCCACCTTCAGCGACGTGTTCGTAAGCTCTTCAACGTAGTCGCCATCCGGCATTTCCGGCGAAACATCCAGCTGCAAGGTCGATCCTGCGGCCCCACGATTGATTAGGACCGCCACTCGATCGTCCGCGTAAGCGCGCACGAAAACGTATACGTCCTTCTCAGTCTGCAATGCGCGCCGGCTCCCAAGTCGAAGCGCCGTGTGCTGGTGTCGAATCGCACCCAGTTTTTTCATATTTTGCAGCACCAGATTTTCTGTCGGTTCCACCTGATCGCCGAACCTCATATCTCGCCGGTTATCCGGATCGCCCGCGCCGGTCATTCCTATCTCGTCGCCATAATAAATCATCGGTACGCCGTCGATCGTCATCAGTAGCGTCTGGGCCAGCATGATCTTTTTGTAACTGGACTCGTCGTCGACTTTTGGCGGTTTGCTCCAGCCAATCTCTTCTTCTTTCGCTCCACTCTTATCCGGTAGATCGCCGTCGGCATAAGCCATGAAGCGACCTTTGTCGTGATTGCCAATGAGCGGCGACATCAGAGGCTCTTTTCCGTAGGTGCGCTCGGAAGATGTCAGGGCGTCGTCGAGCAGCTTCATGTCGCCCGTCCCGCTTCCGAGAACATCCTTGATCGTGTCGTAAAGGGGGAAATCGAATTGACCATCGAGCATGTTCGGACCTACGAACGCGTTGATACCCGCGCGATCCTTAAACGTTTCGCCCACAAGGTAGAGCGGAGCTTTGCGAGGAATCTCGACGCGCTCACGCAGCGCGCTCCGCAGTTTCCACCAGAATCCCGGCGCGATGTGCTTCACCGCGTCCAGGCGAAAGCCGTCCAGCTTGTATTCGTTAGCCCACCAGACGGTATTGTCGATCAGCGCGCGTACTGCCTCGTTGTTCGCGAAATTAAATGAGGGCAGGTAAGGCTCAAACCATGTCGTGAATTGTTGTTCGTCCCACAGTCTCAAATTTTTTCTGCCGTCGGGCAGATCCATGGAGCCAAACCAATCGCGGTGTTCCTTCCACCACGGATGTTCCTCATGCACGTGATGCAGCACCAAATCGGCGATCACATGCATGCCTTTCCCATGCGCGGAGTTGACCAGTGCCTTTAAGTCAGCCGGCGTTCCCGCGTGGGGATCAATCTCGTTCGAAGAGACCGGCCAGTAACCGTGATAACCGGTGTACCAACGATGCGGCTCGGGGTATTCTCGGTACGCGCGCGCTGGATTTCGATTTAGCGGCGCGATCCAGACTGTGTCCACCCCCAGAGTACTGAAATATCCCTCTTCAATCTTCTGTTGAATTCCGCGCAGATCGCCGCCGTGAAAATTTGCCGGCGGCGTCACGTTAGGATCGTCAACCGGCTTGTCGTTTGTTTTGTCGCCATCAGCGAAGCGATCCGTGAATGCGTAATACATCACGGCGTCATGCCGGCGTCCGGCTGAGGCCCCTGTTTCGCTCACCGGAACGATGATCGTATTACTGGGCGCGCGATCGCCGTCGACGCCGACAATGCGCAGGATACCCGCGCCATAGCCTTTCACAGGCACGCGAAACTCCTGTTCGCTTCGTTCCGTTTTGACCGGGCGCGCGCCATCCTCATTCTCGAACACAGCCGACAATCGTTCTACCGCTTTACGTCCCGCCCACTTGATTGCGACCTGATTACCTTCGTCGTAGCGATAGGCAAAGATAGTCGGCGAACTGTCCCGCGACCCAGCAACTGTGATCACAGAATTTTTGTCGCCGAGCCCGTTGTCCTCCGTTTCCGGGTTAGCCGGATCCAGGATCCATTTTCCGTCGACGACCAGTTTGTAGGAATGCCGGCCGGCGTCGAGGGGAAGGTCGAGCGCGTAGCTACCGGTTTCATCGGGACCGAGCAGCATATTTTTGTCCCCGCTCCACCCGTTAAATGCGCCAGCGACGGTCACTTTCTGGGTTGGCGACGAGGGTTTAAAGACGAACCGATGCGAAGGTCGTGGCGAGACGGCAAGCGTAAGCACGCTGCGGAGTTTTTTCGCGCCCTCCTCCACCACGAGAGGGATGTCTACGATGCCTGGCTTATTAGCCGAGGCGCGCAATTCGAACGTCGTAGGATCGAAAGTAACCGCCGCATCCGTCGGGGAATCGATTATTAATCTCGAGTGCTCGGACGGTTGATAGAATCGATGCATATCGAGCACCAGCTGCGCGCCCGGGGCGATGTATTGGACGGGGATCGGCCCGATGAAAGCCGGGGTTGCTGCTGCGTTTGATTGCTGACAAACAAGGACGACCAGGGAGCAGGCGAGCAGATTGAGACGCATAAGTGCGCAATCTTGCCCTCTCAGCACTCAGGTTTGCCAGAACCAATCGCACCCGCCTTGCGTGTTGACGTTGTCAAAGGGGCGCGGCCAGTGCAAGGATGCGGCGATGTTCCGCGATAAGAAGATCGTCGTTGTCATGCCGGCGTATAACGCAGCTCGCACCTTGAAACGAACTTACGATGAAGTTGTGGAGCAGGGGCTCGTCGATCATATCATTGTCGTGGACGATGCCAGTAGCGATGACACGGTGGCGATCGCGCATGGCCTCCCGCACGTGCAGGTAGAAGTGCATCCTACAAATGTCGGATACGGCGGTAACCAAAAAACCTGCTACCGCCTGGCCCTCGCCGCGGGTGCAGACATCGTCGTCATGATTCACCCGGACTACCAATACACTCCGCAGCTACTACCGGCGATGGCGTCGCTGGTCGCGAGTGGACTTTATCCATGTGTGCTGGGCTCGCGTATCCTAGGCGGCGGAGCACTACGCGGTGGCATGCCATGGTGGAAATATGTTTCCAACCGCGCACTGACCTTCGCGCAGAATATTCTGATGGGCGCCAAGTTGTCCGAGTATCACACTGGTTACCGTGCCTTCTCCCGTGAACTACTGCAACGACTGCCGCTAACGACTAATTCCGACGACTTTGTTTTTGATAACGAGGTCCTCGCGCAAGTGGTGTGGTTCGACTACGCCATCGGGGAACTTACCTGCCCGGCGAAATACATTCCCGAGGCTTCATCGATTAACTTTCGCCGCAGCGTTCGATATGGGCTCGGCTGCCTCAGCACCGCATTCGCATTCCGGAAGGCAAAGATACGCGGGGAAGGGAAGTTATTCCCGCGCTTGAGCCCATGACCGTTCAGGGGAAGCCGCCCGGGCCTGGTTCGATGCGAGCCGGGCTAATGTCGGGGCTTTGGTGGGCCCTCTTCGCCGCCGTTTTGATCACGGTTATAGCCATTCGTGTGCGTCTGCTCGGCGTGCCGCTGGAGCGTGACGAAGGGGAATACGCCTACGCCGGACAACTAATTCTCCGAGGGATACCGCCCTACGCACTAGCTTATAGCATGAAGTTCCCAGGGACTGATGTCGCCTATGCCATCATCATGGCGCTAGGTGGAAAATCGGCGATAGGA
>JBBQHM010000068.1:0-11597 GCA_038323965.1 Chthoniobacterales bacterium
TGTTTACCCTGGCGCAAGAGATCCGCGACCAGATGGCCGCCGATAAATCCGCCTGCGCCGGTGACAACTACTCGTTCAGACATGGCAAATTTTACGATGAAAGATGGCGTTTTGCCAATTGCTTGCACGCGGCGACGACGAAGCGCGGGTTGTTGACGAGGTAGCGCCGGGTGAGGCGTTTGGGTTCCTGGGTCCAGCGGTAGAACCATTCGAGGCCAGCCGATTGCATCCAGCGTGGCGCCTGGCGGACGCGGCCGGTAAGAAGGTCGAAGGCGGCGCCGACGCCCAGCATAATTCTCGTTTGCGGGAGAAGCGGGAGGAATTCGTCCATGAACTTTTCCTGCTTGGGGGTGCTGAGGCCAACCCAGAAAAAGTCCGGCCGGGCCTCGGCGACGCGGTCCTGCAGCGCGCGAGTCTCGTCGGCGTCGAGCGGGCGGAAGGGCGGTGTGAAGGTGCCGACCACGAGAAGGCCGGGAAAACGCTCGCGCATGGTTCGCGCGAGTTCGTCGGCCACGCCGGGAGCGCCGCCGTAGAAAAAATGAGAGAAATTTTCGGCCCGGCCGTGCTCGCAGATGTTGAGCATGAGATCCGGACCGTAAACACGTCGGATCGACGATTCGTTTTGCCATCGTCCCATCCAGACCATGGGCATACCATCGGGAGTCGCGAGCAACGCTTCGTTTAGGATTCGCATGAATTGCGGGTCGCGCTGCGCTTCCATGACGCCGTGAACGCCGGTGACGGTAACGTAACCGCGCCGGCCGGTGCGGACCGCGTCGAAGAGAATGTCGCGCGCGCGATCCTGATCGATGACGCTGATTTTAACGCCCAGGACGTCTACCTTTGCCGGTGTCATGGACTACACTTTGCGGCCGAATTTTTTCTCCAGTTCGCCGTAGCTGATCTGGATCATGGTGGGGCGGCCGTGCGGGCAGCAGTAGGGAAGTTCGCAGGCGAGAAGGTCGCGAATCAGGTTCTCGATCTCGGGCTCGCGCAGGTAGTCATTCGCCTTGACGGCGTGGCGGCAGACGGTTTTCGCGATCATGTCTTCACCCAGGCGGAGCGGTGAGGTGCTTTTGCTGGCGCTCTTTAATTCGTCGATGACTTCGCGGACGAATTGGGTGGCGTCGTTAACGCGGACGAAGGCGGGCAAACTTTCGACGCGGAAGCTGTTGCCACCGAAATGTTCAATGCCGATTCCCATTTTGCGCAGGGTCTTGGCGTTGTGCTCGACCCAGCCGGCGTCGCGCGGGGCAAGCTCGAAGATTTGCGATATGAGAAGGCGCTGCGAAGGGACGCCCTGCTCTTCCATGCGGCGCCGCATTTCTTCGAAGAGGACGCGTTCGTGAGCGGCATGTTGGTCGACAAGGACGAGGCCGTTCTCGTTTTGCATCAGGACGTAGAGACGGTTCAGGACGCCGAGGATTTGGAATTGTGATTGTTTCGCGGGAGTCGAGATGGTTGGCGACGTCGGCGTTAGGTCGCGGGGTCCCTCGACTTCGCTCGGGATGACGGATGGGCGCGCGGAAATTGCGGCTGCAAATTGCGCGATGTCGGTGTGGGCAAAGGCGGGGAACTGCGGTACGGGCGACTGCGCTTTTACGTCGAAGGGATGGACGAGAGCCTCCTGTCCGGTGACGTCGCTCGTGGACGACCGGGAGGTCGTCCCTCCGGATCGAGCCGGCGCGGCAAAGGTTTGCTGCCAGCTTTCGCGTCCCCCGGCGAGCGACTGCTGCACGGCGCTGGCGACGGCTTCGCGCACGGAGGATGGATCGCGGAAACGCACTTCGCGTTTCGCCGGATGGACATTGACATCGACCGCGGTGGGATCGAGCGCGATGAAAAGAAACGTAATGGGATACTGTCCCTTCATCAGCGCGGTGTGATAGCCCTCGCGCAGTCCAGCATTCACGACTGGACTTTCAATCGCGCGACCATTCACGAACACGAATTGCTGCGTGCGGGTCGATCGGCTTATGCCTGCGCCGCCAATCCACCCGCTGACGTGGACGTGCGAGGCGCTCTCCCGCTCGACGGGTAAAAGTTTGTCGACCAATTCGGCGCCATGTAAATCGCGGATGCGCTGCTGCAAATCGGTGACAGCCGGCAATTGCAAGGCAACCTGGTCATCGCGCACGAAAACAAATCCGATCTCCGGATGCGCGATCGCCTGCATGAAAAGCTGATGCTCGATATGGCGCGATTCCGTGGTCTCGGTGCGCAGAAATTTGCGACGCGCGGGCAGATTGAAGAAAAGCGAGCGCACTTCGATTTGGGTCCCGGGCGCTTCGCCGCCTGCGCGCACGTGCTCGATGCGTCCGCCGTTCACCACGATCTCAGTTCCAGCGGCGGCGTCGCGTTCGTGCGTGGTTAATCGGAAGCGCGAAACGCTGGCGATGCTCGGGAGCGCCTCGCCGCGGAAGCCGAGGGTGCTGATCGCGGCCAGATCTTCCGCGCTGCGAATCTTGCTGGTCGCGTGACGCTCGAGCGACAGCAGCGCGTCGTCGTGATCCATACCGACGCCGTCGTCGAGCACGCGAATAAGCGAGGCGCCGCCGCGTCGGATCATCACTTCGATCTGTTTGGCAGCAGCGTCGATGCTGTTTTCCACCAACTCCTTCACCACGGAGGCCGGTCGCTCGATCACCTCGCCCGCGGCCACCTGGCTCGCGAGAATTTCCGGGAGGAGGTGAATGCGACTCATGGAATTCCCGAATTTAGATTTTCCAATTTCGATTGCGAGAAACGAATGCGGGCGCGGTTTGACGCGTGTTCGCGCGGACCGTAACTATCAGGAGTGATCAACGTGACAGAAAACGCGGCGCGACACCTGAAAACTCTTTTGGCGGAGCACGCCGCGGAAGTGCGCCAGGGCCTGCGTATCCAGATCGCCAAGGGCGGCTGCTCGGGGCTGCAGTATGAAATGGCGCTGGATGAGATGAAAGCGGGCGATGCCTTGGTGGAGCGCGACGGGGTTGGATTTTTTGTCGACCCGGAAAGCGCAACCCTCCTCGCCGGATCTACGCTCGACTATCACGACGGCCTGACGGGCGCCGGTTTCCAGATTGTGAATCCGAATGCCGCCCGGACGTGCGGATGCGGCACCTCCTTCGAGCCAGCGAAGACGGCGTGACCGTGACTTCGCCATCGGTGCGATAAATGGATTACGAAATTTTCCGCCAGGACGCCCGCTACGATCGGCCGCGCCGGCGCGTGAATTACTTCGGCTGGACGCTCACGATTCTTCTCCTCGTTGGCGTGGCGCTCGGGGCCTGGCTGAGCACTTTCTACATTTTCGGTCAGCCGGAACGTCCGCAGAGTTACAAGATTCTTAAAAAGCTGCGCAAGATCGATCCGACCAAGCGCTTCGAGCTGACCGCGGCACCCAGTGGAGAGTTCCTCGATTCCAAGAAAATCTTCGATCGCTATAATGCGATGGGTGCGGCCGAGCTGGTGGTGAAAAACGCGGAACTGATCCGCAATTACATTCACAACTATCAGGCCACGCGCGGGCTCGTGCCGTACATCGTCGGCCGTTACACCATCATGCAAGCGCGTGAACTTGGGCCCGGCGATATCGTGACTTCGGGGATGGTCGCGCTGACCACGGCGGTCGATAACGGGCAACTCGTGATGGAGCATGTGTATCCGTCCGATCTCCAGGATATCCCGTTGATGAAGGGAACACTGGCGCCGGGCCTGGAGGTCAAGCTCGAGCGGACGCACGATATTTCGGCGATTATCCATGCGGAGAAACTGGCGGACGGCCGCGTGCTCATCACCGCGATGCCGTTGCTTTACGGCAACTACACCGTTACGAAAGGCAAAGGCTCATTCAGCCTCGAGCCGCCGATGGATCTCAACCTGGTGGCGGGCTGGCCGTTCTATAAACCGTTTCAATTTAAAGAGGCTGAAGCGCGCTTTGCCGAATACCGCCAGCATGCGACTCCGGGCGGCGGCGGTGTGCCAATCCCTGGTGTCACGCCGACAAATGCGGCGCCGGCGCAGAACGAATTGGTGCGCGTGGAGCAGGCGGTGCCGTTGGCTCCTCCGACGCCTCCCCCGGCTCCGCCACCGGTGAAGCCGACACCTGTGCCCAAAGACGGCAAACTGGCGAAGAATGCGAAGAAAATTCCTTCGCCGGCACCGAGTCAGCCCGCTGTCGCTGCCGCTACCGCGATTCCGGTTAAGCCTGTCGTAGCACCGACGTTGACTCCGCCGCTGGTCGCGGCCGCACCACCGATTTCAACCCCTCCTGCGCGCGCGCTGCCAATGTCGACCCCGCCGCCAGTGGCGCAGGCAGCTCCAGCCGTCGCCACTGCGCCGCCACCTGCGCCCGCCGTGATGGAATCAACCGGCACTGCCCTCGCCTCAACCGCAGGCGGCGGAAATTGGAAAACTTATTCGCCAGGCAAAATGCCGGTTGGTCGACTCATCAGCTCCGCGGATATCAAAGACATCGCGGATCGCGGCCTGGCCGGTGAACGCATTTATTTGAAGGGACAATTCGTGGTGAATTTCGCCGACGCGAATCGCGCGGTGCTCCGACCGAAAAACGGTCTCGCGCAATCGGTCCTGCGACTCGGCGGTTCGTCTTCCACTCGAATTATCGTCGAATATCCGGGCGGTCACCCACTGCCGCAGCAAGGCTCGGTCGTAAATCGTGATGATGCGCGACCGCTCGAGATCACAGAAATTCGCCGGCAGGATGACGGTCAGCTCAACGTCTTTGCCCGCGAAATCATGCAGCCCTGATCAATCGCTGTCGTCGCTCGCTTTTGTCTCGACGGTGATCGCACCGTTCGCGATCACGAGTCGCGTCACGTGGTATTGGTCCAGGATTTCGCCGATCGCGCCGTGGACGGAATGCGATCCATAATTCCAATCGAGAATTTCGTCCGGCACCGAGTGATCGTTGACTTTGATCTCGCGTATTTTTGCGTGGCGCGGGTCGCCATCGGCGGACCCCTCAATGATGCAATCGGCATTGAGATACCGGCCTTTTAGAAACCAAACTCGCACGCCGCTGTTGTAAGCGTCGAGGGCCAGCGTGACCTGCAGACGGGCCAGACTCTCCTGCACCGTCGCGTGATATTTGCCGCGTGTGTCGGGATAGGATTCGAGCAGCGCGTTCAGCTCGGCTTCGGTCAACGTGATCGAGGCCGCCCGGCCCGCTTCAGCGTCGCTCTCGAAAGTTTCCCAGCGCTGTTGCACCTCGGCAGAATTTACATCCATCACCGCCGGAGATGGCAGCGGCTGCGGATTTCCCGGCAGGTAAGTCGTGCGGACGTGGCGCAAGGCGATGAAGCCGCCCACGGTGAATGCGATGATGAGGAAGATCGCGAGCCCTATCAATATGAGACAGCCTTTGCCAAGGCAGCCCATCCCGCTTTTCTGCGGCGCCGGTTGAATGAATGTCGTCGTCATCGCGAAGAGCTATGCGCCGGTCGCGTCAGGCTCGGCAAGAAGTTTATCGCGCGGTCAGCGAAATTTAGCGCGTCAGGAGCACGTAATTCGGGCGATCGCGCAGCTCGGCCCGCCGCGCTGATTCCATCCGAGGGGGCGTGAAATTCTGCAGCTCCGTGGTGAACCGGGGCAGCCGATCCAACGGTACCGCCAGCGCGTTGATCGCCCCGCTATTCCAATCCGCGATGGCGAGATCGGGCGCCGTGAAATGCGGACGATCGAAATAAATTGGAACGCCTTCGTCCGTCTTGCCCACGACTTCCAAATGCCACCCGTTTTGCTGCGAAAGTCGGCGGACTGCGCGGCCGAAATTCGAGAGCGCGGCACGATTGCCATGATAGCCGGTAAAGATTCGAGCGCCGGCATATCCCAGAGTGAAAAGCACGGCAAAAATGATGGTCGCGGGGATCCAGCGTTTCATCCGCGCCGCCGCCAAACTCACCAGCTGCATCGAGAAGAGCAAACATAGCGGCGGAATCGCGGGATAAATTCGATCGACACGTTTCGACGGAATCAGAGACATCAGGATAATCCCGCCGATTCCCCAGGTAATTAGCCAGAGCGACTCGGGCGAAACGGATCGAATGGAATCCCAAAAACGTTGTCGGGTCTGGCGATAAGCCAGCACTGCGAGGGCAATCATGAGCAGACTCCAAGGCGCGAATTTGTGAATCAGATGCGGGAGATAAAAGTAGAACGGTTGCGGACGATGCACCGTCTGCCCAAAGCGGCCGGCGAATTCGCGCAGCACCACTTCCTCGTAAAAGTTCGGCATCCAGGCGATACCTCCCACCACCCACGCCGCGAAGATGGCGAGCGAAGCCAGCCATGGCCACCATCCGCACCATGCGCTCACGGTTCTCTCTTTGCGCAGCAGTTGGAAAGCAACGATCCCCGGCAGAATAAACGCGTAAACGATTGGTCCCTTGATCAGCATCGCCGCGGTCAGCAGCCCAAACATCGTTAGCCGATCGCGGGTGTGCCACGGCTCCCGCGTACGCACTTTTTCAAAAATTCGAAGTCCGATGAGCAGGGTGACGAAGGCGAGCGGCATATCAGAGCGCACAAGCGTGGCGAGTCGTGGCGTCAACAGATTGAACGTGAAAGCCAAGGTCGCGATCACACCCGCCGCTCCGCTCCACGCCCGGGTGGCCGTGCGCGCCAAAGCGATGGCGATCCCAATGGCGCAGGCGAACGATGGCAGCCGCCACGCGATGTCCCAGGAGCGCGTGACCGCGTAGATCGCGACGGAAGTCCATGCCACCAGTGGGGGCTTGGTCGCGACGTGGTTGTCGGAAGTGTGCTGATAAAGCCAGCGTCCGTCCTTCACGATTTCGAAGGAGGCGAAGGCCTGCTTCGCCTGGTCGTAATCGTCGAGCTGCCACGGCAAATTCGTCAGCGCCAGAAGTGCCAGCGCCGCCAGGCCGAACGCGGCCAGCGGGCGGCGATTTCGCAGCCATGAGGTTGCTACGTCGTCCATAAAACTGCGCGCACCGGG
The DNA here is from genome assembly GCA_038323965.1 of Chthoniobacterales bacterium. Lineage (GTDB taxonomy): Bacteria > Verrucomicrobiota > Verrucomicrobiia > Chthoniobacterales > UBA10450 > JBBQHM01. The sequence goes on from JBBQHM010000068.1 coordinate 6,965, forward strand.
GCGCCGTCCGCACCTGCGATCTTCAGCGGAAGTGCGGCCAAGTTATAAACGCCCGCTTCCACCACGCTGAGATCGAGCGACTCAACGATGGCGATGTTGGCGCGGGCCAGCGCATGATGAATCGGCAGTTGTTTGGAATCGAGTTCGTCCATCGAAGGCACATCCATCCCGAGCAAGACCACGCCGAGTTTCTCCAGCCATGCCGGCACATCAGTTTCAAGAATTGGAATCCAAGTTGGAAATCTGGTGGAGTCGTTCCAGACCTTTGTCTTAATCAGAAGGCGATTGGTTTCGGCGATACGCTCGCTCGCCGATTCCAGATCGGAGACGCTGATTGTCCGCGAATTGTTCTCCTGCAAAAACCTGGAGGATAAATCCACCACGACCGCGCGCCCGACATAACTCGAAAGCGAGAGCACATCGATTTGCTTTCCCTCCGGATCGAAATGAAACGGCGCATCGGCATGAGTGCCGTTGTGCACGCTGGAAGTGATGGCGCCGATGTTGACCGGGCAACCCGGACCGATCCTGGCGGTGGTGCGGAAAGCGAATGGCACATCACCGGGCCAGGGCGACAATTCGTTATGTAGCGCTCGCGAGATGTCGATAATCTTCATGAGATTTCGCGCATGATTTCACGCGCCGCATTGACGCTGGCATCGCCGCTGCCGAGCGCCGCTGCCACTTCTTCGAACGCGGCCAGTTGCTGCTGTCGCGCGCTGTCGTCGTTGAGCAGACGCGCCACGGCGCGCGCAATCTTATCGGCACGCGCGCGATGTTGAATGAATTCGGGAACGATCTCGCGACCGGCCAGCACATTTGGCATCCCGAGAAACTTCACCTTCACCACCAGACGCGCGGCGACATACGTCAGCCACGACACGCGATAAACGAGAACAAAGGGCAGACGCGCCACCGCCGCTTCGAGGGTCGCGGTCCCGGACGCGATCATCCCTGCGCCTGAACCACGCAGGAGCTGCGCTGCATTCCGCGTCTGCACTGCAACGTGTTCGCTCATTCCACGCCGAGCGATTTCGGCGTTAATCATTAGCGCAAGCTGCTCCGAGGCAGCGGCAATTTCGAAGCGAAGCCTGGACTGCGCTCGCAGCAACGTGCGCGCCGCGCCCAGCATCACCGGCAGAATCTTGCGCACCTCGCGCTGCCTGCTACCTGGCAAAATCGCGACCAGCGAGCGATCACGCCGTTCGTCATCTCGAGCGAAATTGAGGGACCCCGCGTCAGTACCAGCGGCATTGCCAGTTACTCCACGGGGTCCCTCGGCTTCGCTCGGGATGACGAGCGGATGCCCGACAAAGACCGTCCGTAAACCCGAGGCGTTGTACAATTCTTCCTCGAACGGGAAGATGCAGAGCATCAAATCAAGGACACGACCCATTTCCTTGATGCGTCCGCGATTCCAGGCCCAGACCTGCGGACTGATGTAGTAGATGATCTTCAGCGCCGGAAACTTTGTGCGAAGAGTACGCGCGAGCCGGAGATTGAATCCCGGGTAATCAATCAACACCACCGCACGCGGCTGAGTGTTCGCGATTTGCGCAAGGACACCGCAAAATTGCCGTCGGAAATACCGATAACGTTTCACGACTTCCCAAAGCCCAACCACGCCGGCTTCGCCGATCCAGTCGGTGAACTCCGCGCCGGCAACGGTCTGCATTTCGGGACCGCCCCGCCCCGCGAAAAGGATTTGTGGCGACGTATTTTTCAAAGCGCGCATCAACGCCGCTCCGTGATTATCGCCACTCGCCTCGCCCGCGACGAAGTAAATTGTCATCGTTTCAACGGCTCCGGGGGAAGGACATGCAGAAGCATGTCCCTCCGGCGCTCATCGCCGTGGGTCCCTCCGGAGGGATGTGCTTCTGCACGTCCATCTTTTCACCATCGCAACTCGTTAAGCTCACCTTGATACGGCCACTCTGCGGTGCTCTTCACCAAGCGATGCCGCACGGGATTGCTGCGCACATATTCCCATTTGTCATCGTAGCTTTCGCCATGGCGAAGTTGTCGATCCCAGTGATCACGCTGCCAGACGGATCCCGCGCCTTCCCCAATTGCGCGCGTCACAAGTGACTTCCAAGAGCGCATCCACGTGTCCAGCGACGGCGTGTCGAGTCCGTTCGGAGAGCAGAAAAGATGCACGTGGTCCGGCATGATCACGTAACGCCCGACCAGCCGCGTGGTAGCTGCGTTCCATGTTTTGATAATCGACTGATGTGCGGAGGGTGACGCCAGAATCTCACGCCGCTTCGCTGTGGCGGCCGTAACAAGGATTATGACGCTGCGATTATGAGCCTCGATCGGCGCTAAGTGAATTGGGTGCCGGCGATCCCGTTTAAGAAGTGGACGTGCGGGAGCACGTCCCTCCGGTGGAACGACGTGCGCGTTCATCTTGGTTCCGTCGTGATGCGGTTCGTGATTTCAATCGCGAGTTCCAGCGCGGCGGTTGCCTGCGAGCCCCCGACTTTCGGCGCGCGACCGGTCATGGCGCATTCGATAAACGACGCGAGTTGCTGGCGTAATGGTTCTTCGCGTTCGATCTCCACCGGTTCGCGCGTGATTCCGGTCGCGCCGCGTCGATACATTTCCCCGGTCTGATTTTGATAATCGAGCGACAGATATCCGTCCTCCTGGAAAACACGGATCTTTCGCATGCGCTCGGGGCTGATCCGGCTCGACGTGATGTTCGCGACACACCCGTTTTCAAAACGCAGTCGTGCGTTTGCAATGTCTTCGCCTTTGCTCAGGACCGGGACGCCAACCGCATCGATGTTCGCCACCTTCGAGCGGACAAGGTGAAGAATAATCTCGATGTCGTGGATCATCAGATCGAGCACCACACCGATGTCCGTGCTGCGATCGGGATAGGGCGAAAGCCGATGCGCCTCGATAAATTTCGGATGGGTGAGACGTGCTTCCAGCGCGCTCAGAACAGGATTGAAGCGCTCGACATGGCCGACCTGCAGCACGAGCTGATTACGCGCCGCGAGTTCGACCAGTGCGCGCGCCTGCGCCAGCGTCTCGGCGATCGGCTTCTCGACCAGTAAATGCTTTCCGTGCCCAAGCAATTCCTGCGCAACCTGGAAGTGGACACTCGTGGGCGTGGCGACCGACGCGGCATCGATGCGCGCGGCGAAATCTTCGAGGGAGGTGGCAGCGACGACTCCGTATTTTGCCGCGATCTCCGCGGCCTTGGCCCCATCGGTATCGTAAACGGCCGCGAGTGGTTTGCCCTCGAGCTCGGCATAAATGCGAGCGTGATTGCTGCCGATATGTCCGACCCCAGCAACGCCGATTCTTAGTTTTTTCATTTCTTCAGGCAACGTCGATACCCGAGCCGCCGCGTTTAGCATTTTCTTTTTTCCGGGCACACGCAATCATCTCTTCATGGCAAAAGGCCGGCTCGCGGTGCAGAAGACGTATAAACTTTTCATCGGCGGCAAATTTGTCCGCAGTGAAAGCGGCCGCACCTTCACTACCGGCGATAACGGATCGACACTCGTCAACGTCAGCCGCGCCTCGCGCAAAGACTTTCGCGACGCGGTCGGGGCCGCGCGCAAGGCCGTCGCCGGCTGGTCGAAGCACAGCGCTTATTTGCGCGGACAAATTCTATACCGTGCCGCCGAGATGCTCGAGATGCGCGCTGGCGAACTGCAGGGCGAACTCGAGCGGGCAGGCCATAAACGCTCCGCCGCCGAACGCGAAGTTTCGGCGTCGATCGATCGACTCGTGCACTACGCCGGATGGACCGACAAGTTTAGCCAGATTTTCAGCTCGGTGAATCCGGTGGCGAGCTCGCATTTTAATTTCACCTCGCCGGAAGCAACCGGAGTTGTCGTCGTCGTGTGTCCCGACGAACCGTCGCTGCTCGGCTTCGTTTCCACCGTCGCGCCGGCCATATTGAGCGGTAACTGCGCCGTCGCACTTGTCTCCCGCACGCGGCCGTTGCCGGCCCTGACGCTCTCGGAGATTATCGCGACGAGCGATCTTCCGGGCGGCGTGATCAATGTGCTCGCCGGTGACCTCGCGGAGCTCGCTCCGCAATTCGCGAGTCACATGGATGTCAACGCGATCGTCGATGCCTCAGGCGACAATAAGGCTGCCGCGGAGATGCAGGGCGGCGCCGGATTTAATGTGAAACGTTTCGCGACGCGCGATCTCAAGGCGCTGGATTATTTCGGCGACGCCGCGGAAAACCCATACTGGATTTACGACACGGTCGAGATGAAAACGGCCTGGCATCCGATCGGTCTCTAGCGGGTGCGGGCGCTGCTCATTGTGCTGGATAGCGTCGGCGTCGGCGGCGCAACCGATGCCGCGAACTACGGTGATGAGGGCGCAAATACGCTCGGGCACATTCTCGACGCTAATCCGGAACTTAGCCTGCCGAATCTGGAAGCCCTGGGCTTGCACGATATTTTGAGCGGACGTGCAGAAGCACGTCCCTCCGGAGGGACTCGCCGCGGCGAGTCCTCGGGGACACCTCGCGGAGCCGCGTCGGCTCGACAGAGTCTCGCCCTACCAGATGGGACTTGTGCGAGTTTCGGGCGGATGCAGGCGCGGTCGGCGGGTAAAGATACGACGACCGGCCACTGGGAAATGGCCGGCGTTATTCTCG
>JBBQHM010000069.1:0-11355 GCA_038323965.1 Chthoniobacterales bacterium
TGCCGCGACTCCGGGCAATGCGGCGCTGTTCCTTGATCGCGCACGCCTGTTGACCGTCGCCGACCGTCCGCTGCTGGCGCTCGACGATTGCGAAGAAGCATTGCGTCTCCAACCGAACTCGATGCGCGCTCGTATTCAGAAGGGCGAGGCGCTGCTCGATGACAAACGGACAGAGGACGCGGCCAAGATCGGAGTTTCAGTGCAGCTTGCGCGGAACGAAGACAAACACGTCGACGAACATGCGCTCCGAGCGCTCGCGACAAATGATGCGCTTATCGCCGCAAATGCAGGCGCGCCGGAACCGCTCGCCGCACGCGCCAAAGTGTTGCGGGATCTCAAGCAATGGACGCTCGCGCTGGCGGACGCGCGCGCTGCTCTGGCAATGAACGAAAGCATGACGGCGGCGCACTTCGAAGCAGCCCATGCGCTGGAGGGCATAGACGACATTAAGGAAGCGCTCGCGCAGGTGACGAGGGCGACCGAGCTCGATCCGAACGACCCTGTGAAGTGGTACTATCGCGGCCTGCTGGAAACGAAGCGCGCCGATTTGACCGCAGCGATCGAATCGCAGACACGCTCGCTCGGTCTGCGCGAATCGGTGGTGGCGCTACGGGCGCGGGAAGAAAACGCGCGACGCATTGGCCAGGTCGATCGCGCGAACGCGGATCTGCAGCGCCTTCAGCAACTCGCTCCCAGCGGACAATGAGACGCGCGCTGTTCTCATTCCTTCTCGCGCTAGGTGCGGCCGCGTGTTTGCTCGCCGCGGAAAAGGAGACCACAAATCCAGAAGCCGGTGGTGTGATCATCGCGCCGAGCGAAGGCGAAATCGGAGCCGGCGAAGAACTCACCATCACCTTCCCTCAGCCGATGGTGAACGCCAACCTCATCGATGTCGCAGGCCAGCCCGTGCCATTCATCAGCGAACCGAAAATCGAAGGCGATTTCCTGTGGAAGAGCCAGACGGAAGGTTTGTTCACCATCAAAGCAGTGGTGGCCGGCGCGAAACACCGCCTTCATCTCATTCCCGGGCTCGCCGATTTGTCGGGCGCAAAGGTGGATGTCCCAAAGTGGAGCGCAGAATACGCGACTCCGGACTTCACGTTCTCCACGGACTTCGGCGAGAGCGAAGAGCTTTCGGCCAGCCCGCGCGTCACTATCACCGGAACTTATTCGGTCTCGCTCAGCGAAGCGGCCGAGCACGTTTACTTCCAGGATCGCGATTCACGCCAGCGCTTCCCCGCAGACGTGATCGTCACGGAAGCCGAGGATAGCAAAGCGCAGGGCCCTCCTGAAGCGAAGGAATTCGCAGCGCAACCACGACAACCTTTGGCCGCAGGACATCGCTTCGACCTTATCGTTGACGGGTTACTTGATGCCCGTAGCCGCCGGCCCCTCGCCTTCCTCCAAGTCCTTCCGCTGGGCGCGACCAAACCGCTGAAAGTGCAGTGGGTCGGCGCTTATAATTACTCGCTCGAAGATCCGACGATCATTGTAAAATTCAGCGACAGCATTCCGCCCGATGAGGCGACGGCGGCAAAAGTCCATCTCGAACCGGCGGTCAGCGGCGCAAAATATCTGGCCAGCAGCGATCAGGTTGAGATTCACGGGCCCTTCGACTTGAAGCAAAAGTATCGCGTCACGATCTCGCCCGAATTGAAAGGCGAGCGCGGGTACGGCTTGCCGGAGGAATCTCGCTGGGGCGCAACGTTCCACGCCCAGGAACCCGCCGTCATGTTCCCGGCTTCGCAACTTTACCTGCGCGCGCGGCAGGAACTCCGGTTTTCTTTTTTCCATGTCAACACTCCTGCCCTGACCTGGCGGCTCGCGCAGATTCCGATGGAGAAGCTGGCTGCCGTTTCAACGCGGGCCCGGGAATTTGAAGGATCGGCGACCGATCCATTGACGGGCGAAACGATCAACGATCCGCGAACTGGATTTCCGAAATCGGCGCCGACCGAATTACTGATCGACGCTTTCAAACTCCCCGTCGTGGCCAACGGAAGCGTGGACGCAACCGCGGATGATAAGATGACCCAGCGCGATATCCGCTGCGTTCCGAACAACAAAGGAACGCTTGCCGGCGCCTACTTGTTGGAAGCAACGGCCGCGCTGCCTGACGGCAAGGTGGTGGGAAATCGATCCGTCGTTTGCGTGAGCGACGCCATGCTGACGCAGAAACGTTCCACTGCGAATGTGTTCATTCGCGTGACGAAGATGTCCGACGGGCAGCCACTAGCATCGATCACGGTGCGCGCTATCACGCGCGACAATGTCGAACTCGCGCGTGCCGCGACCGATCAAGCCGGCATCGCAAAATTCGAGCACGACATCGTCGCTCCGACCAAAGGCACCGGCGCGCATTTATATGTCGCCGAGACACCGGCAGGCCCGGCCTTACAAATCGCCGACCCGAGCGCGTACGATTCGGGCGAATCGACGGCGCGCCCGCTCAGAAATTCGCAAGCCCGGATCATCACCGATCGAAATCTATATCGGCCCGGCCAGACCGTGAAGTTCAAGGGAATGATGCGCACGCGTGCGAATCGCGAACTCACCATCCCGGCCGGTAGCAACGTGCGCTGGATGGTGACCGAAAGTGCCGGCGAACGCACCATTGCTCAAGGCACGGCCATGCTTTCTGCCTACGGCGGCTGGGACGCCAGCTGGGACATCCCCGAAAAGGCGAAGCTCGGCCAGTTCGAGATTCGCTGCGCACTTGGGGAAACTGCCTTTGATGGAGCTGCCTATATCAACATTGAAGAGTATCGCGTTCCTCTGTTCTCCGCCGTGGTGGAAGCCGAGCCGGAAGTCGGAACGACTGCGCGAGCGCAACTCTCGTCCGAGTATTTTCATGGAGCGCCGAACTCCGGCGCGCGCGTGCACTGGAAGGCGACGTGGACGCCATCGGCGGATTTCAGCGGCGAAACGGAGAAGCGACGTTACAACACTTTCGCGGAGCTCGGTCCCAAGCTCGACCCCGACACAGAGCTGGGAAAAACGATCGAGGGCGATGCCAAGCTCGACGCGAGGGGTCGTTCCGAGCTTTCCTGCGAATCCCCCTTTAAGGACAACGCAGCCGTGTCGCATGCGAGCGTTTCCTGGCGCGCCGAGGTTACTTCGCTGGAAGCGCAGACGATCGTCGGCGGCGTTCTCGGACAGCTATTTGCCTCGCCCGTGCGACTGGGCATTTCAGCGATCGAAGAGCTCGGCGCAACGGCGCGCGTGAAGGTCGGCGTTGATGCCGTGAACAAGGAAGACGCGGCCGTGAAAGATGTCGTCGTGCGGGTCGATCTCTACCACGTGACAACGAAGACGGTGAAAGAGCAGGTCGCACCGTTCGTCTATCGTTATAGGAACACCGATCAATACGCGAAGGTCGGGTCGCAAGAAACAAAGACGCCGGGTGAACTGATGTTTCCCGCGGAAGCGACCGGCCGCTACATCGCGACGGCAGCGGCGACGACGGAAAAAACTGCGCTGGTCAGCGACAGCACCACTGTGAGCGGAGAACAGCCAGCGGAATTGCCGGTGATAAACGAAACGACATTCAAAATCGAGAAGGCGAAAAAGCCAGTCACGGTAGGAGAAAAGGCGGTGCTCTCGACCCAGGCGCCCTTTGGCGGAACCGCCTGGGTGTCCATCGAGACCGATGACGTGCTCGACACGTTACTGATGCCCATCGCGGGCAACGCAGGTCGGCTCGAAATCCCGATCAAAAAAGAATACGCGCCGAACGCGACAGTGTCGGTTTATCTGGTGAAGCCCGGCGGCGAGAAGGAACTTCCGCGCGAACGTTTCGCTTTCACGGAACTGGAAATCCGCCGTCCCGACCGCGAGTTGACGATCGCGACGCACCTCGACAAAGCGACGGTAAAACCCGGGGAGGTCGTGCGCGGCGACGTCAGCGTGAAATCAGATAACAAGGCTGTCGCGGACGCCGAGCTCGTGATCTGCGCGGTCGATGATGCAGTGCTGACTCTGGGCGGATGGGGCTTACCTGACGTGCTCACTGCGTTCTATCCGAAAAATGTTTTCGGCGTGCGCAGCTACCAATCGGTCTCGAATTTCATCGATCAGATTTCGCCTAAAATGCTGACGCAAAAAGGCTTTGTCATCGGTGACGGTGGTGACGAAACCGCGGGCTCCGCGAAAAATGTGCGCAAAGAATTCCGCACCCTCGCTTTCTGGCAGGCGGACGCAAAGACTGATGCGAACGGCACTGCGCGTTTCGAGTTTGCCGCACCGGATAACCTGACGTCGTATCGCATTTTCGCGGTCGGACAAACCAAGTCCCATCAGTTCGGGGGCGACGCCGAAGCGACCGTTGCGGTATCGAAACCGCTGCTCGTCGAAGCGGCGTTGCCGCGTTTCTTCCGCGATGGTGACGAGGTCGAGTTGCGTGCCGTTGTCCGCCAGAAAGCACTCGACTCGGCGAAGATTACCGCGCGTTGCGTGGTGGATGGTTCGTGCCAGCTCATCGACGCTGCTCCGTTAACTCAAACCGCCGCGCGCGATACGCCGGTAGTGTTCCGCTTCAAAGCGAAGATCGCCGACCCCGCGCTCGGGCCGACGAAAATCCGGTTTGAGGCGTCGGTGGAATCCGATCCGAAACTGAGCGACACGGTTGAGCTCACCCTGCCGGTGCAACCACCGACGATTATCCGGAAGGAGACTGTGGCCGGCGCTTTCAATGGGCCGCAACTCGATGCGCGCAGCAAAATGCCCGAGGTATGGAAGACGGGCCGCGGAGATTTTAGCACGACGGTTTCCACGACGCCGTGGCTCCCGAAGATCACCGGACTGCCGCTGATTCTGGAATATCCGCACGGATGCTTTGATCAGATCTCGACCCGGCTGCTTGGCTACAGCTTGCTCGCGAATCTCCTGGCCTATTTGCCCGACGCTAAAGCGCGCGATGCCGAATACCGAAGCGTGATCGAGAAAGGGTTAAAGCAAATCGACCAATCCGTGCTCGAAACTGGACTGCTCCCTTATTGGCCAGGCGGCGATAAAGGCAACGCCTTTGTCACTGCAGAAGCTCTCTGGGCGATCAATGAAGCCGCCAAAGCGAATATCGCGGCGCCAGTCGATGCGCAATCAAAGCTCGAGAAGGGGCTGCGCAAGATGCTCGAAGGCAGCACGGTGACGTCGCCACTGGAGAAAAGCTTCGCCCTATTCGTGCTGACGCAAAATAAGCCGAGCGATGATTTCAGCGCCATCGCGCAGGAACTTTATCTGCGCCGCAACGAAGGCGGGGACGAAGCGCGGGCCTTGCTCGCCATGGCGCTGCATCAGCAAACAGCGATGCCGAACGAGATCGAGCAGTTGATGCGCGAGCTCGACGTGCCGCTCAAAGAACGCGCCTTCGACCCGCACACTTTCACTTCGCTCACTCGCGCGGAAGCGATTCGCACACTCGCGTTCAACACCATCAATCCCAGGTCCAGCACGCCGCAGAAACGGGCGGCGATGCGGGATCGGCTGCTCAAGACGATGGACTCATCCGTCTCCCTTTCCACGCAGGAGAATTTGTGGACGCTGCTCGCCTTTCGCTCAATGCTGGAAACGCAAAATGCGCCGGAACTTGCAGCGGCGAATCCCGGTTCCACCCGCTCGGAGAACGGCCGGTCCGCGGCGTGGAGCGACCGCAAGCTCTCCGATAATCTAATCGTCAGCGGATTGAACAAAGGCGCGCTGACTTTCCTGATGTCGGCTCAGTATTCGACGAAGGAAGTCGACACTGCCCGGGTCGATCGCGGATTTCGGGTCGAGCGCGTCGTACGCAATTTGACCGATGCCCGGCGAACCGGCGCCGCCGATGCCGCTTTCAAACTCGGCGATCAGGTTCTGATCACGTTTCGGATCAATACCCAGAAGCTTCAGAATTATGTCGCGCTCGAAGATTCGCTGCCGTCCGGCTTGGAAGTGCTGAACCCGGATCTCGCCGCCGTGGCAAAATATTTCGAGTTGCCACCCACGGCTGAAAACGACCGCGTGCTCGCGTTATCGCATTCCGAGATGCGCGATCGCGCGACCCTTCTGTATTTCGATGACGTCGCGCCGGGCGCGGGCACCTATTCAGTGCTCGCGCGCGCGACTTCGGCTGGCACGTTTCGCTGGCCGGCAACTCAGGTCGCGCCGATGTACGACAACCGGTTTTCGGGACTCAGCGCATCCTCGTTATGCGTTATCTCTGGCGAATAGTTCTCGGCCTCGTGAGTATTGGACTCGCGATCGCGTTGCTCTGGTGCGTTCTGCCAACGCCCGCACGTTTGGTCAGTCCTGTCGAAACCGCGACGCTGCTCGATTGTCGCGGCCGCGAGATCGCTATTCTGGCGAATTCCGAAGCGCGCATTGCTTTACCGCTGCGCCTTGGTCACATGGGTCCCTGGCTGCCTGCGATCACCGTCGCGTTGGAAGATCATCGCTTCTACCAGCATGCCGGCTTCGACTGGCGCGCGAATGCCGCTGCGGCCATCCGCAACCTGCGGACAGGGCGAATCATTTCCGGCGCGTCAACCATTACCCAACAGTTGATCAAGCTATCGACCGGTCGCGCGCATCGCACTTGGAGCGCGAAGATTCGCGAGACGCTGCTGGCGACGAAACTCGAGCGCACCTGGTCGAAAGATCGTGTGCTCGCCGAATATCTGAATCGCAGCAGTTACGGCAACCGGCGAATTGGGCCCGAAGCGGCGGCGCGTAGTTATTTCAACAAGTCGGCCAGGGATCTCACGCTCAACGAATCGGTTTTCCTGGCTGGTCTGCCTCAGGCGCCGACGCGATTGAATCCCTGGCGTCATCTCGATCGCGCGATGGATAAATACCAGCGCTCGCTCACACGGCTGGCGGAATTGAAGGTCATCACCCCCGAGCAACGAACCTTGCTCGCGCAATCGCCGCCGAAAATCGGGCGCTTCGATCCACCCAGATTGGCGCGGCATTTTGTCGACGCGCTCGTCGCGACGCGACTGCCGCTGCGCGGAAGAGTGAACACCACCCTCGACCTCGATCTCCAGACTTCAGCCGAGCGTTATGTCCGCGTTCATCTCGACACGATGAATCGCAATGACATCACGCAGGCCGCGCTGGTCATCGTCGAGAACAACACTGGAGCAGTGCGCGCGATGGTGGGCTCGTCTGATTACAGCGCGAGCGAGGTGAATGGCGCGACACGTCCACGCAGCTGCGGGTCCACGCTCAAGCCGTTCGTTTATCTCGCAGCGATCGATCAGCGAGTTTTGACTGCGGCGACCATATTGCCGGATACGCCCGACGCGATCCGAGGTGAATACGCGGATTACGATCCGCAAAACTATAACCATCACTATCTCGGACCAGTGCGCCTGCGAGAGGCGCTGGCTTGTTCGCTCAACGTCCCGGCCGTCTTCGCGCTGAGCAAAATTGGCGCGCGTCCGGCGTTTTATGAATTGCAGCGATGGGGATTTCAGTTCCCCCGCGCGCTGAGCGACTACGGCGCGGGTTTTATTCTCGGGAATGCCGAGATCCGTCTGGTTGATCTTGCCGCTGCTTATGCCGGTCTCGCGCGCGGAGGCGTCGCTGCACCGGCGAAATATCTGGCGGCGCAGCATGGCCCGATGCCGCGACTCGCCTCACCGGAAGCGACCGCGATCATCACTGACATCTTGTGCGACAATGGCGCGCGCGAACGAAGTTTCGGGACGCATTCGCCGCTCGCTTTCGAGGAGCGCATCGCCGCCAAGACTGGCACCAGCAGCGGCTTTCGCGACGCGTGGACGGTTGGCTTCAACAAGCGCCACACCGTCGCGGTTTGGACCGGCAACTTTAACGGGCGCCCGATGCGCGATACGCTGGCGATTCGCTCCGCAACTCCGCTGTGGTCAAACATTATGCACGGGTTGCTGCCGGGCGATGGAGCGGTCGACGCGGCAGTTCCTAACGACAAACTTCGACGCCGCGAAATTTGTGCTGCGACGGGACTGCTTCCACTGGCCGCAACGATCACGACGGAGAACGAATTGTTTCTTACTGGAACCGAGCCGCGCGAAAGTGCCGCGGCGTTAATGACCGAAGACGGCAGTCATCTCCTGCTCCCGAACGAGTACGCGTCATGGGTCGCGAGCAACGACAATGACATCGGCGCCGTCGTGAGATCAGATGCGCGGATCACCAATCCCACAGCCAATGCGACGTATGCGATTGATTCTATCCTGTCCCCCGTTCAGCAAATGCTCGAATTGAAAGCAACGCTCGGCTCAGACGCGGAGTGGTTTGTGAATGATGTGCCGCAAAAACCGCGCGCCGATGGCCGGGTGTTCTGGCAGCTTGAGCCTGGTAAATGGACAGTGCGCGCAAGCAGCCGTTTCGGGGCTGCCGAGTCAACCATCACGGTCAATTAGTCATCCCGAGCGAAGCCGAGGGACCCCGCGGCGTGAGAGCGACGCGGCTAGTTATTTCCGCGGGGTTCCTCGGCTTCGCTCGGGATGACCGCTATTTGTTCCCCATTACCGTCACGACCACGCGTCGCCGATGCGGATCGCGGCGATGTTCGAAGAGAAAAACGCCCTGCCACGTCCCGAGTTGTAACTCTCCGTTTTGGATCGGAATCACCTCGCTTGTCCGAGTGAGCGCCATTCGTATGTGAGCCGGCATATCGTCGGGACCTTCATCGTCGTGCTCGAAGGTTTGATTTTCTGGCACCAGCCGATCGAAGAATTTCTCCAGATCGCGCCGCGCGGCTGGTGCAGCGTTTTCCATCAGTAAGAGACTGCAACTCGTGTGCTGCACAAAAATAGTGACCGTTCCGGCCCGGACCGCGCTTTTGCGCACGATAGCCTCGATTTCGCTCGTGAGTTCGTACGTCCCCTTGCCCTGCGTCCTTACTTCGAGGTGCTGCGTTTCGACGATCATCGAAACTGTCGCTGCGCGAAATTACGCGCGCGCCGCAAGCGCTTCGATTGTTTTCCAATCGCCGGCGCTCAACTGCAGCTTCGCGGCCGCCATGTTCTCTTCGAGGTGCGCCACAGATGAGGTGCCGGGAATCGGAAGCATTACCGGCGAACGCTGTAGGAGCCACGCCAGCGCCAGTTGCACGACGCTTAACCCATGACTTTTCGCTGCACCTTCGAGCGTCCCTCCCGGTTTAGTGAGAGAGCCGCCGCCGATCGGGAACCAGGGGATGAATCCCAGATTCTCCTTTTCGCAATAAACGAGGGTCTTCTCCGATTTTCGGTTCTCGATGTTGTATTCGTTCTGCACGCTTACGATCGGCACAATCTTTCGCGCTGCCTCAATCTCTGACGCGGTAACTTCCGAAAGGCCGATATGCCTGATCTTCCCGGCATCCCGCATTTCCTTGAGCGCTCCGAGAGAATCCGCAGCCGGTACTTTGGGATCGATGCGATGAAGCTGATACAGATCGATCCGGTCGAGCCGCAACCGTTTCAGGCTATTATCCACGCATTGCTTCAGATAACTGGGACGACCATCCGGGACCCAGCGGCCCGGGCCGGGTCGCGTAAGACCGCCTTTCGTCGCGATGACCAAGCCGCTCGGATATGGATGAAGGGCTTCGGCGATGAGCAGCTCGCTTGTCTCCGGTCCGTAGGCGTCGGCCGTATCAATCAGCGTCACGCCAAGCTCAAGTGCGCGGCGCAAAACTTTGTGCGCGTTCTCGCGATCCGCCGGCCAGCCCCAGACGCCATCGCCGGTGATGCGCATCGCGCCAAATCCCATGCGATTTACCGGAAGATCGCCGCCGATTTTCCAGGTCGATGCTAAGGCCTGCGATGAAGTTGGTTGTTCCAATGCCCTGGCTCCTCCTGCGAGAATCATCGCGCCGGCACCGATTGTCGTGCCTAAAAATTTTCGCCGACTGAGATCCCGCTCGCCCTGTTCTATACTCTTCCACGGAGAATTTTCGAACATAGAGTGGAGCGTACTTTCGGCACCATGCCTGTCAACGAGCCTGATCAAACCCAAAGCGTCCGATCAAAACTACGGTACTGGATGGCTTCGCTCACGTGCTCAGCGGTGATTGCTTCGGATGCTGCGAGGTCGGCGATTGTGCGAGACACTTTCAAAATTCGATCGTAGGCGCGGGCACTCAAATTTAGCTCAGTCATGGCGATGCGGATCAGTTCCTGCGAATCGAGGTCGAGTTTACAGGTCGACTTGAGCTGGCGCGTGTTCATCCGCGCGTTGCAGTTTGTCTTTTTGTCGGAGCGAAAACGGGCCTGCTGCCGCTCGCGGGCGCGCGCTACTCTTTCGCGAATTGCGGCGGACGGTTCTTCCGCTTTTTCGCTCGCGATATCGCGGTATTCCACGGCGGGGACTTCGATGTGCAAATCGATGCGGTCGAGCAGCGGCCCGGAGATGCGTTGGCGATAGCGCTGCACCTGAATCGGACCGCAACGGCATTCGCGTTTGAGATCTCCGAAGTAGCCGCATGGGCACGGATTCATCGCTGCGATCAACATGAACTCGCTGGGAAAAGTGACGCTGCCGGCGGCCCGCGAAATGGTGACACGGCCGTCTTCCAGCGGCTGACGCATGACTTCGAGAGTCGAGCGTTTGAACTCGGGAAGTTCATCGAGAAACAGCACGCCATTGTGCGCCAGACTAACTTCGCCCGGATTTGGAAATGTGCCGCCACCGAGCAAACCGACATCGCTGATCGTGTGATGCGGAGAGCGAAATGGCCGTGTCGATACGAAGGAATGCTCCGGGGTCAGAACGCCGGCGATACTGTGAATCTTCGTGCTGTCGATCGCCTCCTCCAGCGACATCGGCGGAATGATGGTGCCGATCCGTTTCGACAACATCGATTTGCCCGAACCTGGCGGGCCCACCATCAGGACGTTGTGGCCACCGGCGACCGCGACTTCGATCGCACGTTTTACGTGTTGCTGGCCTTTGACGTCGGCGAAATCGACATCGTAATTTTGGTGCTCCTCGAAGAAGCCAGTCATGTCACCGCGCGTGGGCAGAATCGTCGCTTCGCCGCGGAGGAACTGAAATGTCTGGCGCAAATTTCGCACGCCGTAGATCTCGATACCCTCGACCATCGCAGCTTCGGCGGCATTGGCTTCAGGGACGAACAAAGCGCGCTTTCCACGTTTGCGCGCTTCAATTGCAATGGGCAGGACTCCCTTGACCGGTCGCACGGTTCCATCGAGCGCCAGTTCACCGACAAAGCTGAACATGTCGAAATTCGACGTGTTGAGTTCCTCCGCGACCGCGATCATTCCGAGCGCGATCGGAAGATCGAAACTCGGCCCCTCCTTTTTGATATCGGCAGGCGCAAGGTTGATCGTGGTGCGCCCTCGCGGCCAGTGATAACCACTGTTTGAAACCGCCGTCGTAACGCGATCG
>JBBQHM010000070.1:0-11070 GCA_038323965.1 Chthoniobacterales bacterium
GCGACTGATGCTCTCGTCGGGCTCTGGACTGTAGCGTTAACGGCGTTCGTCATCGCGGCGCTCTACTTCGGGCGCGAACTCCTCATCCCGCTCGCCCTTTCGGCGTTGCTCACGTTTCTTCTTTCCCCGCTAGTGACGCGGCTGGAGCGCTGGCTTGGACGCATAGCTGCGGTGTTACTGGTGGTGGCGCTCATTTTCTCCGCGACCGGCGGGGCGGGCTGGATCCTTACCCGGCAGCTGGTCGACCTGGCGACGAAGCTGCCGGAATACAAAGGCAACATTACGGAGAAGCTGCACGCCTTCCGCACGCCGAAAGGCGGGACGTTCACGAAGTTATCCGAGACGGTCGACGAGCTGAAGCAAGAGCTGCCGGGTGGATCGGCGCCCGACACTCCGATCATCACGAAAGAGCCGGGCAAACCCAAGACCGCAGTGGCTTCGCCGCCGAATCCACCGCCTAAAGCCGTCGAGGTGAAACTGGTGGAAACCTCGAAAGGGAATCCATTCGAGCTCATGCAAACGATCATCACTCCGTTGCTCGGGCCGCTTGGCACCGCGGCGCTGGTGCTGGTGCTCGTGATCTGCATGCTTTTTCAGCGCGAAGATTTGCGCAACCGCCTCATTCGGCTTGTCGGTCAGGGTCGCATCGGCGCGACGACTCGCGCGATGGACGACGCTTCGGACCGCGTCTCGCGTTACCTGCGAATGCAATTGCTCGTGAACGTGACCTACGGCGTCTGCATCACGATAGGACTCTACTTTATCGGCGTGCCGAACGCCGCGCTGTGGGGCGCTTTGAGTATCGTCCTGCGATTCATTCCCTACATCGGACCGTGGGTTGCTACCGTTCTTCCGACGCTACTCGCGCTCGCGATTTCACCCCGTTGGATGATGCCAGTGTTAACGGTCGCGCTGTTTGGCGGGATCGAGTTAATCCTAAACAACGTGCTCGAGCCATTGCTCTACGGAAAGCACACGGGTGTCTCATCCATCGCGCTCATCGTTGCCGCCGTCTTTTGGACATGGCTCTGGGGTCCGCTCGGTCTCGTGCTGGCAACTCCACTTACGGTCTGCCTGGTCGTGATGGGTCGACACATTCCGCGCCTTTCGTTTCTCAGCGTGCTGTTGAGCGATGAGGAACCGCTGACGCCGGCCGAAGATTGTTACCATCGCCTGCTCACCGCGGGCGAGCAGGACGAGGCGGAACTGGTGGATGATTACCTTAAGGAAAACTCTCTCGCGGCGCTCTATGATTCAGTCCTTGTTCCGGTCATCAGCTCTGCAGAAACGGACGCCCGCGAGTCGCGTCTCGACCCGGAACAACTGGCCGACGTGCGGGAAAGTCTGCGTGTGATTCTGGACGACCTGGCGATGCGTCCGGCCGCCACTGACCAGATAAAGGGCGAGCAAATTGAAGTGGCGCACCGACCGAATACAGCACCCGCGTCAGCCTGCCGCGTTTACTGTGTGCCGGCGCGCGCGGAACGCGATGAGTTCGCCGGTGCGATGCTCGCGCAGTTGCTACGCGAGCAAAGTTTTGAGGCGGAAAATGCGCCGGCTACTCTAGCCGCGACGGAGCTGCTCGACCGACTCGCAGCCGTTCGGCCGGACGTCGTTTGTATTTCGGTTGTTGCGCCCTCGACCGTGATTCACGCGCGCTTTCTGTGCACGAAACTGCGTGCGCGTTTCCCAAGTAGCAAAATCATTGTCGGTCTATGGGGTGCGACGGAGCGAGTGGCTGAGGCCACCAAGCGACTTCAGGATTCCGGAGCAGATGAAACTGTTGTCTCGCTCGCGGCCGCGGTACGGGAGATCGTCCAGCTAACAGAAAAGCCGGGTGGGGTAATGGTAGGCGCTGAGAAGGTTACGTAATCAACCGGATCGTCATCGGGTAGCGATAGAGGCGCCCTTCGCCAGCCTGAATGGAGGCGATGATGACGAAGATGATGTTCGCGAAGTGCAGGAGAATGAGGATCGGGATGCCGATCAGGATGATGCAAAGGATTCCGGCGACGATGTTATAGATCAGCATCGATAGCTGGAAGTTCATCGACTCTTTGCCATGCGCATCGATCTCCGGCGAATCGGGTCGTTTTGCGAGCCAGATGATCAGTGGACCCACCATGTGGCCGAAGAATGGGACGACAAATCCGACCAGCGCGGAGGCGTGCGCGAGGATGCACCACGTGCGGGTGGTGGGTGTGGAGTAGGAGGCTGGGACGGGCGGCGGGGTGGTCGTAGTTTCCATGGCTATGAGTTGGATGCAGGGAGTCGCATCATTGGATTCGGAAAATTCACGCGGCGTTCAATGAAATTTGTGGCGCGGGCGTGTGGGATTCGGGATGTCGGAAAAGCGCGGGTTAAAACGCTTGGGGTTGTTGCGCGTCTCGGTTATTCGCGGGGTCCCTCGACTTCGCTCGGGATGACAGATGAGAACGGAACGCCGCTTACGCTTTCACTCGCTCGATGTGAGCGCCGAGCTGGCTGAGTTTGTCATCGAGATGTTCGTAGCCACGATCGATGTGATAAACACGGCTGATCTCGGTAATGCCGTCCGCTTTTAAGCCGGCGAGGACCAGGGCCGCGGAGGCGCGGAGATCGCTCGCCATGACGGGCGCTCCGAAGAGTCGCTCGACACCGTTAATGGTCGCGATGGCGCCATCCATCTCGACGTTTGCCCCCATGCGTTTCAATTCCGCGATGTGCATGTAGCGCTGGGGAAATACTTTTTCGGTGACAACGCTCGTGCCGTTCGTGGTGGAAAGGAGCGCGCACATTTGCGCCTGCATGTCGGTCGGGAAACCGGGATACGGCGCCGTCACGAAGTCGATGGGCTTCGTCGCACCGTTCGGCGAGACGGTGACTGAATCTTTTGCAGTCTCGAGCTTGTAGCCGCAATTGGTGAGCGCGGTGGTGACGGCGCTGACGTGCTCGGGGTTCACGCGAGTGAGGGTGACGCCTGTACCCGCGATTGCTCCAGCGACGAGGAAGGTTCCAGCCTCGATGCGATCCGGAATGACATCGTGCTCGGCGCCGTGCAATTCTTTCACGCCTTCGATAATCAAACGCGGAGTGCCGGCGCCTTCGATTTTCGCGCCCATTTTGTTCAGGAAATTGGCGAGATCGACGACTTCCGGTTCGCACGCGGCGCCTTCGATCACCGTGACTCCTTCGGCCAGGACGGCGGCCATCATCACATTGTCAGTCCCAAGAACGGTCGGACCGAATTTTCCGCGAAGATCGACCACTGCGCCTTTGAGTTTAGGAGCGAAAAGTCTGACATCGCCGCCTTCGACTCGAACCGCAGCGCCCAGCGCCTCGAAGCCCTTAAGGTGAAGATCGATCGGCCGATCGCCGATGACACAACCGCCCGGCATTGAAACTTTCGCTTCGCGGCAGCGACCAAGCAGCGGGCCAAGCACGCAAACAGAAGCGCGCATTTTGCGCACGACATCGTAGGGCGCGGCCGATTCGATTTTCTCGGCCGTGACGCAAACCGTGCCACTCGCCCGTTCCACCTGAGCACCGAGATGCGTCAGGATTTGCAGCATGTAATTCGTGTCACTGAGATCGGGGACGCGATGGAGAATGCACTGCTCGCGGGTGAGTAGCGTCGCGGCGATGATCGGCAGCGCGGAGTTTTTCGAGCCGCTGATCCGAATGGAACCGGCCAGCGGGCGACCGCCGTGAACGAGAATTTTATCCATGTCGGGCGAAGATGAAGCGTTTTACGTTCCTGAAGTCGGTTTTGGCTCCGACGTCACGAAAGTTTGTCGCGGTCAGATATTCGCACAACGCGCCGTCCTGTCCCAGCCCGATCTCGAGCGCGAGCAGGCCGTTTGGTTTGAGGTATTTTGGCGCGGCATCGATGAGTCGCCGGATGATCTCGTCGCCGACTTCGCCGCCGAAAACTGCAGCGTCCGGGTCGAGCAATACTTCCGGCGAAAGTGAGGCGCGTTCGTATTCGGCGACGTATGGAAGATTCGCGACGATCAGGTCATAGACGTGAGCGACGGATGAGAGCAGATCGCTCTTCGAGAAAATGACGCGGCTCGTGAGCTCGAGGCGCTCGGCGTTTTCGCGAGCGAGCGCGAGGGCGTCGTCGGAGTTATCGATGGCGTGGACGGCGGCGTCGGGGAATTTGTTGGCCAGCGCGAGAGCGATCGCACCGCTGCCGGTGCCGACGTCGAGAATGGCCGAGGGTTGAGCGCTGAGCGTTGCGTGAACGACCAACTCGACGAGTTCCTCGGTTTCCGGCCTCGGAACGAGTGCTCGCTTGTCGCACTTCAATATAAGTCCGGCGAACTCGACGGTTCCGAGCAGATGTTGCAGCGGCTCGCGCTGGCCGCGGCGTTTGATGAAATCACGCAAGGGCGCGAGTTCCGCCTCGTCGAGTGGCCGCTCGAATTCGAGATAAAGTTCGATGCGCTTTTTGTCGAGGACGTGCGCGAGGAGATGTTCCGCGTTCAGGCGCGGATTTTCGACGCCCCGCTTTTGCAGATACGCCGTGCTGGATTGCAGCACTTCGAGGAGGGTCATTATAAAGCGGTCATTTCGAGCGAAGTCGAGAAACCCCGTGACGTAACGGGCGGCGATCGCTGCTTGCAGCGCGACGGGGTCCCTCGACTTCGCTCGGGATGACCATCAGGTAGCTAAGGACGATTCTTTTAGTCGCTCCGCGATGTCGGCCGCCTGCAGTGCGTCGATCAATGCCTGAACGTCGCCTTCCATGACGCGATCGAGATTGTAGAGCGTGAGGCCGATGCGGTGATCGGTGATGCGGTTCTGTGCATAGTTATAAGTGCGGATTTTTTCTTCACGACCACCGGAACCGATCTGGCTCTTGCGGTGGGCGGCATATTTTTCCGCTTCTTCGCGCTTCTTTCGTTCGAGCAGTCGTGAACGCAAAATGTTAAGAGCCTTTTCCTTATTCTTCTGCTGACTCCGTCCGTCCTGGCATCGGACGATCGTCCCGGTCGGGATGTGCAAAACCTGCACCGCGGAATCGGTGGTGTTCACGCCCTGACCGCCTGGGCCACCTGCGCGGCAAACTTCAATGCGCAGCTCTTCGGGCTTCAATTCGAAATCAACTTCTTCCGCTTCCGGTAAAACGGCGACGGTTGCAGTTGAGGTATGAATCCGCCCCTGCGCCTCCGTGGCGGGCACGCGCTGGACACGATGCACACCGCTTTCGTAGCGCAGCTTCCGGAAAACCGATTCGCCGCTCACTTTGAAAATGGCTTCCTTCATTCCGCCAAGTTCGGACGGACTTGAATCCATGTTCTCAATCGTGAGGCCGGCGATCTCCGCATAGCGCGTGTACATCCGGTAAAGATCGGCGGCGAAAATGGCGGCTTCGCTTCCGCCAGTGCCAGCGCGGATTTCAAAAATCGCGTCGCGATTCTCGTCTTCATCCGGCGGCAGTAATGCGATCTGCAATTTCTGCTCGAGATCAGCGATCCGCTTCTCCAGCTCAGGGATTTCCTCATTTGCCATCGCCGCCATCTCGGCGTCGTCCGCCGTCGCCAGCTCGCGATTATCCTGCAACTGTTGCCTGGCGGTGTTCAGTTCCTCCGATACGGCCAGCAGCTGCTTGATGTTGGAATGCTCGCGCATGATATCGCTCGCGCGTTTCCGATTATCGAAAAGCGCAGGGTCGGCGATCTCGCGCTCGAGTTCGGCGAAGCGTTCCCGTCTGCGCTCGATCAGGAAGTTAAAGTCCATAAGCAAAAAGCGGTGACCGCGCGCCTAGGCGCGGTCACCGTTGCAAAGCTGGTTAGCTACGCCTTTTTCGTAGCGCGCGCGCCGGCACCGTAGCGACGCGTGAATTTCTCGATGCGACCTGCCGTATCGATGAATTTCTGCTCGCCGGTAAAGAAAGGATGGCAAGCGGCGCAAATGCCGATTCGAATGTCTTTTTTCGTAGAGCGCGTGTGGTAAACGGCACCGCAAGCGCACACGATATCGGACTCGTGATAATCTGGATGAATGTCGGCTTTCATTGCGAAGAGCGCGAAAGTTAGCCAACTCATACGATTCTGCAACTGATGACCGACGCGCTTTTGACCCGATGGGATGAAATACGGAGGCGATTTGCCGTTTTACCCGCCGTCCTGGGGATGAATGGCGAGGCGGTTCGCACTTTCGATGACGTTGAAAAATACGCGGAATATCGTGCGGGCGACGACGTGCTGCGATCGTTGCCGGCTCGAAGCGTCGTCGCGCTCCAAATCGGGAATCATGCTGACTGGCCGGCAATGCTGTTGGCGTGTTTGCGTCGGAAACTTGTCGTCCTGCCGTTGGAAACGACGATGAACGAGGGCGATCTCGGCGCGGCCTTGGAATTATGTCACGCGGCCGCGTTGGCGACGGCTTCCGGAGAGAAAATTTCCATTACGCTTCGGGAGGCATGCGCTGTGGAATGGGGATCCAGGCCGCCGTCGCTGCTGAAACTCACTTCCGGCACGACTGCTGCCCCGCGCGCGATTCGTTTTCAAAGCGCGCAGATCCTGGCCGACGCGGATCAGATTTGTGATTCGATGGGGATCACCGAGCGCGACGTGAATTTTGGCGTCGTCCCCGTTTCGCACTCCTATGGACTGAGCAACATCATCACGCCGTTACTGGCGCGCGGAGTGCCGTTTGCGATCAGCCGCGATCGTATGCCGCGAGCGATTATTGATGGAATCGCGGGCTCGCGCGCGACGGTTTTCCCGGGGATGCCAGTTTTCTTTCAGGCGCTCTGCGACCTGGAGGGGGCGAGTTTGCCGGCCACGCTTCGCCTTTGCATTTCGGCCGGCGCGCCATTGCCGTTGCAACTTGCCCAACGCTTCCGCGAAAAGTTTGGTCAACCGATTCACTCGTTCTATGGCTCGTCGGAATGCGGCGGGATTTGTTACGACGCGATCGGCGTTTCTGACGTCGCCGCTTACGTTGGAACGCCGATGGGCGGCGTGGCGCTCGAATTTCTCGATGAAATCTCGACGTCAACCCGGATCCGAGTTTCGAGCGCGGCCGTAGGCGACGGCTACTTTCCCGAACCCGACGCAGAGAGACTGGACGATGAAAAATTCACTCCAGACGATTTGCTGGCGAAGGCCGGCGGCGGCTTTCGCGTCGATGGAAGAGTGAGCGACCTGATCAACGTCGCCGGAAAAAAAGTGAACCCGGCGGAGGTGGAAGCGCACCTGCTTCAGTTCCAAGGCGTGCGTGAGGTCGTCGTTTTCGCGCGCGAATCGACTTCGCGGAACCAAGAGGTCGCCGCCTGTATCGTCACCGGAACTCCGGTCGCCGAAGCCGAGCTGCTGGCATTCTGTCGTTCACGAATGAGCAGCTGGCAGGTGCCGAAACGTCTGTTTTTCGTCGACGTCATCCCGGTCAGCGAGCGTGGCAAAACCAGTCGCCGCGCGCTCGGCCGCCAATTTGCGTGACGTAGCAAACACTCGATTTCGGGCCCGACTTCGAATACAATGCGAAATATTATGACTAAATTCCTACTCTCTATTGTTAGCGTACTGGCGATTGCGGCGTTCGTGGGCGGCTGTTCGACTACCGTCCGCACGGACAACGGCCACGCTGTCACGACTGGCGTTCATACTCGCTAGGCGATTGTTTTGAGCCCGTCGCGCTGGCGAATTCCACGCGGCGGGCATATCCCGCCACCTGAGAAAATGCTTTCCATTTACTCAGAAGCGGTCAATTCCTAACCAGCGTACGCCGCGGCCACGAAGGCCGGCGGCCGCGTCACCTGTGAACGGCCTATCTGCAACATCGTCGGAAGGGCGCGTCTTCGTTCTGGAAACGGACGAAGCGCTCCTCGCTGCTATCCAGAGCGCGCTCCGCGAAGTCGCGCCGAACGCGACCGTCGATGTCGCGCGTTCCATTACTGAAGCGCAGCATCTTATCTCCGAGGCGAAGCCCGATCTCTTCGTTCTCGACATGGACGCGACCCAGGATTTCGGTCAGGAATTCCTCCTCGATCTGCGCACGAGCCATCCGGAAGCGCGCGCGATTATTTTGACGGCGGTGCATCTCGCGGCTCAGCGCGAACAGGCCGCTGGCATCGGCGCGATCACGTTTCTCGAGAAGCCATTTCCGCACTCCGATTTTACTGACTTGGTGCAGGCCCTGCTGCGTCCCTCGACTTCGACGCAGGCCGAGCGTTTCCAAGGCACGCTCAGCGATCTTCATCTCGCTGACATCATTCAACTCAAGTGCATGAGCGGTTCGACGGCTGCGCTGGAATTTACCGGTGCCGGTGGTGA
This sequence comes from Chthoniobacterales bacterium, assembly GCA_038323965.1. Taxonomy (GTDB): domain Bacteria; phylum Verrucomicrobiota; class Verrucomicrobiia; order Chthoniobacterales; family UBA10450; genus JBBQHM01. The sequence goes on from JBBQHM010000070.1 coordinate 8,265, forward strand.
GAAAGCGCGCGTTTATTTTGAGAACGGCCAGGTGCGTCATGCTGTTGCACCCGGCCAGGAAGGCATCGCCGCTTTCAATGAGATTGTGAACTGGAAAGGCGGCAAAATCTCGGAGGTGAGCGGGGCGGGAAGTCCCCGCACCATTGATGTCGACTGGCAGGTTTTACTGATGGAAGCCGTCCGCAAATACGACGAGACGAGCGCTTCGCGGCAACCCAAGGCGCCCTCGGCTAAACGGCACACCATTCTAGTGATAGACGACAGCCTGATGCTTCTAAGTTTCGTTAAGGAAATTCTGATTGAGGCGAATTTTGACGTCCTCACTGCCGCAACGGCGGAGGAAGGACTTACGTCCGCGAACGAGCATGGGCCCGACCTCATCCTGCTCGACTACATTCTCCCGGATTTAAAAGGCGACGAAGTCAGTCGCCGGCTTCTCGCTGAGGAAGTAACCGCCTCCATTCCGATTCTCTATATGTCGGGTTTCGGCACCGATTTGCGCTCGGATTCGTCGCAAACACCAAATGTCATCGGCGCACTTAACAAGCCGTTCACTTCAGATATGCTCATCAAGACCGTGCAAGAACATCTATCAAACCAAGAAGGCGAAGAGGCAGTGGAACAACCTGTCGAAACGATAACCGAAACTTCCGTCGGCGACGGGGGTGAATTTAGCGCCGTCGCGCCAGAAGAACCAGCGCCGGCCGCCGAGGTTGCGGCCGCAGCGGGCGACGCCGCGTGGTGGAATAACACGCCGGCGCCGGAAGCAACATCTGAACCGACGGCTGATGCGGGTAATTTTTATCAACCCCAGGAATACGCGCCCGCACCCGAGCAATCTGCTGCCCCAGCCGACGATTCACTCGCTGCCATGACCAGTTCCTATTTCTGCGGCGACACGAATTTCTTCTCGCTCACCTGGGCGCTGCGAACCATCGCCAAGGAGAAGCTGACCGGCGTCCTGCGCTGCTTCTGGAACCAGCAGCAACCCGTCGAGCTATATGCCCGCGACGGGAAATTGACTCTGGTCACGACGCGCGACCCGGAAGTGTATTGTGCCGAGGCTCCCATAACTCTCGTTAACGTCGACCAGGAGCGCATCGCGGCCGCGCGCATGCAGCAAACTCAGAGTGGTTCGCCTCTTTTCATCACGCTCGAACAGGAACAGCTGATTTTGCGCGAACCGGCGGTGCAGCTCATTCAGCATTACGGACAGAAGCTGTTCGCTCAATTATGGACCGCTCCGCGCGTGCGCTTCATGTTTGAACAGTCAAGCTTACCGCCCTTCGCTGACGGAATTGATGCCGAGGAAGATGTCGATCATTGGGTGCTCAGCACCCTGCGCTTCATTCAATTCCAGGAGCTCGGCGAGCGATCGAATTACGATGTAACGCTTATTCCGGCATACACCCGCGATGGCTTTGAGCGGGTCCAACACCTGCGCCTCACTGTCGCAGAAGCGCAATTCGCGTCGCAATTCAACGGCGTCCGGCCGATCGCGCAGATCGCGAAAAATCTCCGGCTCGATCTGAAGTTCGCACGACTCACGTTGTTCCGTTTTCTCGCGATGGAAATTATCGAGCTCTGGCCGCCCGCAACTGGCGATAAGCCCGAGAAAAAGGGAATGTTCCAGCGCTTCGGAAAGTCGATAGGCTTCGGCGATTAGCCGCGCGTATCTCATGCGCATCGTGCGCGCGCTGGGAGTCGCGCTGCTGTTCATCACAGCCGCGACTGGACGGGCAGACGTTTTGGCGCGGCATGTCGTGCTGATCGTCTGGGACGGGATGCGCCCCGACTTCATCACCGAGGCAAACACTCCGGCGCTTTGGAAACTCGCGCACGATGGCGTTCGCTTCAGCAATCATCATTCCATTTATCCGACTGCGACGGACGTAAATGGCGCGGCGCTCGCGACTGGCTGCTACCCAAATCGGAATGGCCTTTTAGCCAATGGCGTTTACCGGCCCGAGATCGAAGCGCGACGGCCCATCGATAGCGGCGATCCCGCGACGATCAAACGCGGTGATGACGTTACCAACGGAAAATATCTCGAGGTGGCGACGTTTGTCGAACAACTGCGGGCCGCAGGAAAACGCGTCGCGCTCGCCGGCACCAAATCGGTCGCACTGCTCTTCGATCGTCATAATGAATGGTCGATTGCGAGCGCTTCTAATCGCCCGGTCACAATTTTTGCGGGGGCACCGCTGCCCTCTTCTGCCCGGGAGGAATTCACTCGCGTCGCGGGCGCCTTCCGCATCGCAGCATCCGCTACCAGCGCGGAGCGGAACGCCTTCACCACCCGAGCGCTGACAGATTTTTTCTGGCGCGATGCAGTTCCCGATTTTTCCCTGCTCTGGCTGAGCGAACCCGATCTGGCGCAACATGAGCATGCGCCCGGTTCGCCCGAAGCGATCGAAGGATTACGGCGCAGCGACGAAAATCTTGGCAAAGTGCTGCGCGCGCTTGGTGAGAAACGTGTCCGCGACAACACCGATGTGCTCATCGTATCGGATCACGGCTTCTCGACGATTCGGCGTTCCTTTGACGTCATCGCGCTCTTGCAGAGGGCGGGATTTCGCGCCGCCATGGAATTCCCAAAAGGTTTGAAGCGTGGCGACGTGATGGTGGCGGGCAACGGCGGAAGTTGCTTGTTTTACATTGGCGAACATGACGAGCCGACAACGCGCCGACTTATTGAATGGTTACAGCACAGCGATTTTGCCGGCGTGATTTTCAGTCGATTGAAGACGGAAGGAGCCTTCGATCTCGCGACCATAAAACTCGATCACCCGACTGCCGCGGACAT
>JBBQHM010000071.1:0-10992 GCA_038323965.1 Chthoniobacterales bacterium
ACGCGGCGCCCATTGCCGGTATTGCACCAGATCATCCGCCACGTGTTGCGAGAGCAGGATGTGCCCGGCGTCGCCGCAATCCATCACCCGCTGCGCCATGTTGATCCCGGCGCCGGCGAGGTTAATACGTCCGTTCACATCGGTCACCTCGCTCACCGGACCGCTATGAATGCCCATGCGCACCGGAAGTTCGGGGTGCTTTTGGAGCGCTTCAGAAATCTCGAGCGCGCAGCGGGCCGGTTCTTCCGCGCTGTGGTGAAAGACGAGCGCCATCCCATCGCCCGTTGGTAGCCTAACGAGTTGTTCGTCGGTCGCTTCGCGCACCGGCCCGGTCGCGAGCACGATCGCAGTGAGCTGATTGAGCCGCTCCTTCTGTTCCTCGATCAGGAGCCGGGAGTACCCCACGATGTCGATGAACAGGACGTGTCCGATTTCCAAGCGGAGGTTGTCGTTGGATTCCGGCACAAGCTCTCTCTACCGAAGCGGTTTCGCAGCGGCGAGGTTTTTCACCGACGGCGGAATCGGCAATCTGCGCAAATCTGTGTAATCTGTTGACACTCCATCCCGATGACTAAGAAACACGAACTCGCCACCCGCGTCATCCACGCCGGGCAATCTCCCGATCCGACCACTGGCGCGATCATGATGCCGATTTATCAGACGTCGACCTACGTCCAGGAAAGTCCCGGCCGACACAAGGGCTACGATTACTCGCGCTCGATCAATCCCACGCGTTCCGCTTACGAGCGTTGCATTGCTGATCTCGAAAGCGGAACTCGCGGCTGGGCTTTCGCCTCCGGACTCGCGGCGATGGCCACTGCGCTCGATGCGCTTGATACCGGATCGCATGTCGTGGTGAGCGATGATCTTTATGGCGGGACCTTTCGGCTCTTCGAACGCGTCCGGCGGCGTTCGGCAAATCTTGATTTCACTTTTGTCGATCTGACGGACGCTTCGAATTTTGAGAAATCGATCAAGCCAAACACAAAAATGGTTTGGATCGAAACACCGAGCAATCCGCTGCTGAAGTTGATCGACATCGCTGCCATCGCGAAAACGGCGAAGGCACGAAAGATCATCAGCGTTTCCGACAACACCTTCGCGAGTCCTTATCTACAAAGGCCCATCGAATTCGGTTTCGACATGGTCATTCATTCCGCGACGAAATATTTGAATGGCCATTCCGATATGGTCGGCGGCGCCATTGTCGTGGGAGAGAACAAGGAACTCGCCGACAGCATCGCCTTTCTGCAGAACGCGGTCGGATCGATCGCCGGACCGTTCGATAGCTTTCTGGCCCTGCGGGGGTTGAAGACGCTCGCCTTGCGCATGGAGCGGCATTGCGACAATGCGATGGAGATCGCGCGCTGGTTGTGCGAGCAAAAGAAAGTCGCCCGCGTCAGTTATCCGGGCCTCGAGAAACATCCGCAGCATGAGCTCGCGAAAACACAGATGGATGGTTTCGGCGGCATGGTGACTATCGTACTCGACACGGACCTGGCGGGAACACGCCGGTTTCTCGAGAACACGCATCTCTTCTCGCTCGCCGAAAGCTTGGGTGGCGTAGAGAGCCTGATCAATCATCCGGCCTTGATGACGCACGGCTCGATCCCGCCGGAAACTCGTGCGCAACTCGGCATTACCGATTCGCTGGTGCGTCTATCAGTCGGCGTCGAGGACGTGAAAGACCTGATCGACGATTTGAAAACAGCGCTCGCAGCAATCTAAGTGATCCGTCATCCCGAGCGAAGCCGAGGGACCCCGTTGCGTTACCTTCAAGCTTCCGCGACGGGATTCCGCGACTACGCTCGGAATGACCAAAGTCATGAGCAACACGTTCGGCCAACTATTTCGCATCACCACGTTTGGTGAATCGCATGGCGGAGGTGTCGGCGTCGTCATCGACGGCTGTCCGCCACGCATTCCACTGGCAGAAAAAACTGTCCAGGCGGAACTCGATCGCCGGCGTCCGGGACAAAGTTCCATCACGACGCAGCGGAAAGAAGCTGACCGCTGCGAGATTTTGTCCGGCGTTTTTGAAGGACAAACGCTCGGTACGCCAATCGCGATTCTTGTCCGCAACGAAGACGCGCGTCCGGAAGCGTATGAGCAAATGCGTGAGACCTTTCGGCCGTCACATGCTGATTTCACTTACGAAGCGAAATACGGAATCCGGAACTGGCAGGGCGGTGGTCGCGCTTCCGCGCGAGAAACAGTCGGACGCGTGGCGGCGGGTGCGGTGGCGCGGCAGGTGTTGACTCATTTCTATCCGAAACTGGAGGTGGTGGCGTTCGTCCGCTCCATTCACCATTTGGCGACAGCAGTCGGTCGCTCCGAAGTGACGCGCAACGTCGTTGAATCGAACATTGTTCGCTGCCCCGATGAGAAGGTCGCAAGTGCGATGGTGGACTTGATCGAGGAAACGCGCGCGCAGGGAGATTCGTTAGGCGGCGTGATCGAGTGCATTTTGCGAAACGTGCCTGCCGGGCTGGGCAATCCCGTTTTCGATAAATTCGAAGCTGATCTGGCCAAGGCCATGATGAGTTTGCCGGCGACGAAAGGGTTTGAACTGGGCAGTGGATTTGCCGCGACGCAGATGCGCGGATCCGAGCATAATGATGCTTTTGAGATGCGCGACGATCGCGTGCGGACTTCGACTAATTTTTCCGGAGGAGTGCAGGGGGGAATCACGAACGGCGAGGAGATTTATTTTCGCACTGCCTTCAAGCCGACGGCTACGATTGCGCGCGAGCAACAGACGGTGAGCTCCGGCGGCGAATCGACGACAATCGCCGCGCGCGGCCGACACGATCCGTGCGTTTTGCCGCGCGCGGTGCCGATGGTTGAAGCAATGGCGGCGCTCGTTTTGTGTGATCACGCGTTGCGGCAACGTGCGATTGCGAATTCCGAAACCAAGGCGTGATCGCGCAGGTTGCGAATTCAACTGGCTCCGGTTTCTGGCAGGCGATCCTGCTCTCGGCCGCGGTGGTGCTGGTGCTGCTGGAAGTGTTGCGCGGTTGGCGCCTGGGTCCGCTGCGACAAGCCACTCGCCTCGTCGCGCTCCTGGCGAGCTACAGCATTGCGATCTTCGGCGGTCGCGCCATCGCACCGCTTTTGCGGCCGCTGTTGAAAATGCCGGACATCGTTCTGCAAACGATCAGCGGCGCGGTGCTTGCGCTCATCACGTATTCTGTGATCACAAGCATCGGAACGATTCTTTTCAAGAAGACGGACCAGCAACAATCTGGCGCGGTTCGTTTGCTTTTTGGAGTCAGTGGCGCGGTCATGGGTGTTGGGTTCGGGTTATTCGTCGTCTGGCTTCTTTTCACCGGGGTGCGCCTCGTCGGCGCGATGGCGGATGCCGGATTAAATCTGCAGAGCGTCAGCGCTGCCGAATCCGCGCCGGTTCGGGCGCGACGCAACGCCGTGCAAAGTTCGCCCACTCTCGCGGGCGCTTCGGCTGACGCGACCTCATTGATCGGCACGCTCGCGAACATGAAGACGTCGCTTGATAAAGGCGTTCTCAGTAATGCTGTGCACGCGACCGACCCGCTGCCCGCGCAAACTTTTGGAACATTGGCAAAATTGTCGCGCGTGCTCGCCCAACCTCACGCTGCGGAAAGGTTTTTCCAATTCCAGGGTGCACGCGAAATTTCCGAGCACCCCAAAATCACGGCGTTACGAAATGACCCGCAGATTGCTCGCCTTATCTCGGAAGGCCGCTTCCTCGAGTTGTTGCAAAATCAGCGATTGATCGACGCGATGAACGATAAGTCTCTCGCAGACCGCATCAAAAAATTCGACCTGGAGCGCGCGCTCGATTACGCGCTGGAAAGTAAATGACCTCGCACAAAGGACACAAAGGTCACTAAGGATGACAGAGAACGAGATTTCGAAAAACGTATTGGATGCGGCGTTTTTGGTTCACACGAAGCTTGGCCCAGGGTTGCTCGAATCCGTTTATGAGGTCGTGCTCGCTCACGAGTCGCGAAAGCTTGGATTAAGTGTCGAGCGCCAAAAGCCAATGCCGATAACGTATGACGGCATACAATTCGACGAGGCGTTTCATGCTGACATCGTCGTCGAAAACAAGGTTGTTGTTGAACTCAAGTCCGTCTCCGTAACGACTCCGGTGCACGCCAAACAAGTGCTCACCCAACTTCGGTTAAGTGGGTTGAAGCTCGGCCTGCTGATCAACTTCGGTGAAGCGCGTCTAAACAACGGGATAAAGCGCCTGATTAATGGTCGTTTAGACGACGATCCGCTGGAAGACTTTTCTTTGTGACCTTTGTGCTCTTTGTGCGAGGAATTCCCACCCGATGAAATACCTCACGACCATCGGGCTTGAAGTGCATGTGCAGTTGAAGACGCGCAGCAAGATGTTTTGCGGTTGTCCGGTCGAATTCGGCGCGCCGCCCAATACGCATACCTGTCCGACCTGTCTCGGACTGCCCGGCGCGCTGCCGACGATGAATCACGAGGCGCTGCGGATGACAGTGCTCACGGGGTTAATGCTCGATTGCGATATCGCCGCGACCTGCAAGTTCGACCGGAAAAATTATTTCTATCCGGACATGCCGAAGAATTATCAGATCTCGCAGTACGACATGCCGCTTTGCCAGAACGGCGCCGTGTCGTTGCACGATCTCGCCTACCCGAAAGACGCGCAGAAGACGATTGCGACGCCCGACAAGCAGGTGCATCTGGTGCGGATCCATCTCGAGGAAGATGTGGGCAAAAGTTTTCACTTTGAGTTGAGCACGGGCATTGATTTTAACCGTGCCGGCACACCGCTGATGGAGATCGTCACGCAGCCGGAAATCGCGTCGCCGGAGCAGGCATTCGCCTTCCTGACATCGCTAAATCAAATCCTGAGTTACGGCGGGGTGAGCGATGCCGACATGGAGAAGGGGCAGCTGCGTTGCGATTGCAACGTTTCAGTTCGACCTGAAACCCAGGCGGAATTCGGCGCGAAGATCGAAATCAAGAACATGAATTCGATCAGTGGAGTGCGTCGTGCGCTTGCCTACGAGATCGTGCGTCAAACCGCAGCGCTCGAAAACGGAGAAATATTGCGGCAGGAAACACGCGGTTGGAACGATGCCGCCGGCGAAACCTTTCTCATGCGCACGAAGGAGAGCGCTCACGATTACCGCTACTTTCCAGAACCAGACCTGGTGCCGGTGAAAAGTGAAGCGCTGTTAGCGGATGCGCGGAGCAGAATGCCCGAGCTGCCGAAGCAAAAGCGGCAGAAGATTGTCGATAGCTATGGGATTACACCATATATCGCGGCTGTTCTCGTTGACGAAAAACCGCGCGTGGAATTCTTCGAAAATACCGTTGTTTACGTCAAGGGAGTCGAGGCACGAGGTGAGGTGGGCCTTCCGAAGGTGGTCGCAAACTGGGTCGTCAACGATTTACAGAACGCGCTAAACAAAGCGGCAAAACCAATCACTGAATCGCCTGTGAGTCCCGAACATCTTGCGGAGCTGGTTAAGATCATCGATTCCGGAAACATTAGTGGGAAGCAGGCGAAGGATGTGTTTGGCGAAATGTTCGCGAGCGGCAAAGGGCCGGCTGCGATCGTAAGGGAAAAGGGGATTGAACAATTGAGCGATACAGGCGCGGTGGAAAAGATTTGCGACGAGGTCATCGCGGCGAACCCGAAACCGGCGGCTGATTTTAAGGCGGGCAATGAAGCATCGCTCAATTTCCTCAAGGGACAGGTGATGAAGTTGTCCAAAGGGAAGGCGAATCCACAGGTCGTGGGCGAGATTCTGGCCAGGAAACTTCGGGGCTAGACTCGATGCGCGTCCTGATCGCGCCGGATAAATTCAAGGGCTCACTGCCCGCTCGCGCAGTAGCGGAAAACATCGCGCTGGGAGTTCGCGATGTCTTTCCGGACGCGGAAATTGATTTCGCGCAGATAGCGGACGGCGGGGAAGGAACAGCAGAAGCGTTTTTCGAGCTGGGTGGAGGGGATTGGGTGGAATGCGGTGCGCACGACGCGCTGGGCCGACCGATTGTGGCCCGCTACCTCTGGCGAGTAAAACTGGCGAGCGCAGTGCTCGAGATGAGCGAAGCCGCGGGAATGCGAGGAGTAAATGCCGGCGAGAGAGATATCATGCGCGCCACCACTTTCGGGGTTGGAGAAATGATGCTGGCGGCGCGAGAACGAGGCGCGCGCGAAATCGTCATGGCGCTGGGAGGCAGCGCAACGAACGACGGTGGCTTCGGCTTGGCGCGTGCGTTGGGCTTTCGCTTTCTCGCCGGCGACAATGACCTCACGCACGGTCCGGAAGAGCTGCTGCGATTGACGCGCATCGTTCCGCCGGACGAACTGAGTTTGCCACGAGTCGTTGGGGCGTTCGATGTTCGCAATCCGCTCCTGGGTGCAGAAGGTGCCACCCGGGTTTTTAGCAAACAAAAAGGCGCGACGATTACACAATCGACGCTGCTTGAACAAGCGTTGTCGCAGTTGGCCGACATCGCTGCGCGCGATCTCGGGACCGACTTTCGTGATGCTGCCGGCGCGGGAGCAGCGGGCGGCCTGGGTTTTGGCCTGCTCACTTTTTGCGACGCGACGCTGCGTCCGGGCTTCGACTTCATTGCCGCTGAGACAGGCTTGGAAGCGTGCCTTGCTTCGGCGAATTTCGTCATCACCGGCGAGGGAAAACTCGATGCCCAAACTCTCGCAGGAAAAGCGCCCGCCGGGGTCAGCGTTCTGGCGCGCAAACACCGGAAGCGCGTTTTCGCGATTGTTGGAATGTCCGATTCCACTGCGGACCAATTGTTTGACCGTGTCTTTGTTTTAGCCCGGTCAGTGACCGATCAAGCAGCGGCGATGGAAAATGCACCTGGCCTTTTGCGGGAGCGCGCGAGGGAACTAGCCCGCACGCTGGCCGGATGAATTCTCGACGGAGCCACGGAAATATTTCGCGTTTTCGACATATTTCAGCGCCCAGTGAGCAATTGCTTTTTGGTCGGAGAGGCTCAGTTGTCTCACCACCTTTGCCGGGGAACCAACCACCAGTGAGCCGGGTGGAATTTTCGTGTTCGTGGTGATGAGGGAGTTCGCGCCGATAATCGAGCGCGCTCCAATCTCAGCACCATCGAGGATGATTGCGCCCATTCCAACGAGCACTTCGTCCTCCACGGTGCAGGCGTGCACGATTGCTCCGTGGCCGACGGTCACCAGCTCGCCGACAAAACAAGGGAAGTCGTCGGACAGATGAATGACGGCTCCATCCTGAATGTTCGAGCGTGGGCCAACGACAATGCGATTGATGTCCCCCCGTAATACGGCGGAGAACCAGACGCTTGATTGCTCATCGAGCGTCACGTCGCCGACGACTGTTGCGTTGGGTGCGACCCACGCAGTCGCGTGAATGCGTGGGCCACGGTTTAGACGTTGTTTAATGCCGGCAGTACCGACGGGGAGCGAATCGGGTGGGATCGATGCTGGCATCAGGCGCGACGGGGTCCCTCGACTTCGCTCGGGATGACCGCAGTGTGGCGTATAGAGTGAATGATGCCGGCCGAAATGACAAACGTCGTGGGAAGAGGCAACCTATCGCTCCTGTGACTGAAGATCCGTCGCCCGGCATCACCCCTTTTGTTTTCGCTGACCCAGCCGGGAAGCGCTGGCCGCGGCTCCGTCTCTTCCTGCTGACCTTCGGCGTTCTCGCGTTCTTCGGGACGGTCTGGTTTGTGCAGACGCTTTTTGTGACTCCCGAAATGCAGGTGCCTTTTGCCCTGCGCCAGTTAAAGGGACAATTGAAGGCGTTGGAAAAGGAAAATCCGAGTGGAGTACCGCCGAATGCCAATTCGTTACTATGGCAAAAATTCGGCGCTGCCCGACAGGCGGCGAGGAAGGCTTCGCCTGCCTCCGTGAATAATTCACAGGTGCCAGCGAGACCGCGCAGAAAACTCCCCGATAACGAGGTCCGCCTTGCCTTTTATATCAATGGTGATCCCTATAGCTATTCCTCGTTAGAACAGCATGCTTCGCAGATCACGCACGTTTGTCCGGAGTGGATGCAGATGGTAAATGGGCTAGGTGATTTGCAGGTCGATTCGGACGTTCGCCTGCCAAAACTGACCGCAGCCAAGGGCATCGCGCTAATGCCTTTGCTGACAAATCTACTGGGCGACGCCTGGCAGCCGGAGGCAGTAGAGAATGTCGCGCATGGACCGGTGGAACGACAGGATCGATTTATCGCGAACGTTCTAACAATTCTTCGCGACGCGCATGCGGCCGGGGTGGTGGTGGATTGGGAACAACTCGATCCAGCGTATAAAAAGGATTTCACGGCACTACTTATTAAATTCAGCGACGCGCTGCATGCTGATGGGAAACAGCTTTGGCTTTGCGTATCCCCCGGGCAGGAGTTGGATTATATTGACTTCGATCAGCTGTCAGAACACATCGACCGCTACGTCGCGCTGTTATTTGACGAGACATCAGATATCGACACGCCGGGCCCGCTCGGATCGCGCGCATGGTTCGAAGGTTGGCTCCATGTTTTACTGGAGGATTCCGACCCTCAACAATGGGTGATCGCGCTCGGAAGCTATGGATACGATTGGACTGAGGGTGCGAAAAAGGCAGAGTTGATCAGCTTCCCGGAGGCGATGAGTCGCGCGACAAACGCGGACGTCGCTAGCGCGGTAGTAAATGCGCCCCTCTATAATCCTTACTTTTACTATGAGGATGCCGATAAGCAGCACAGTGTCTGGTTTCTGGATGTAATTACGTTCTTAAATCAGCTGCGCGAGGTTCGCGATCAGAAGGCGGGAGGTGTCGCGATCTACCGCCTCGGGACGGAGGACACCGCCATCTGGGAAGCGTTGGGAGTGCAGCGCGATTTCCGTTTCGATACGCCAACGAAGCATAACATCGAAATTCTCAAAGGCACTGACACCATTACCGACGTCGGCGAGGGAGAAGTCGTCACGGTCGACGAATCGCGGGCTGATGGAAGCCGGACTACTAGCATTGATAACGACGGATTCCTGGTCGCGAACTACGATAAGTTTCCCGAGTTCCCGACGCTCTATCATCAGGGAGCAGGCGGCACGCACGACGTTACCCTTACCTTTGACGACGGGCCAGATCCGGAGTGGACCCCAAAGATATTGGACATCCTCAAAGCGCAGAAGTTGAAGGCCGTCTTCTTTGTCTGTGGCGTGAATGCGGAACGCTACCCGGCCCTTGTGCGCCGGATGCTGGACGAAGGTCACGAAATCGGCAATCACACTTACTACCATCCGAACCTTGCGCTTTGCTGGCCGGAACACATCAGGCTGGAATTGAATGCGACGCAGCTACTGATCGGGTCCATCACCGGTCGGGCGACCACCTTGTTTCGACCACCCTACGCGGCGGACACGCAACCATCGAAACTAAGCGAACTTGAACCTTTGCGAATCGCACAGGAATTAAACTACCTCGCCGTCCTGGAAAATATTGATCCGCAAGACTGGGCAAAACCAGGTGCCAACGTCATCCTGCAAAGGGTCAAACAGCAGCGGCACGAGGGTAGCATTATCCTGCTTCACGATGGCGGGGGCGATCGATCACAGACGGTCAATGCGCTGCCACTCATCATCGAATACCTGCGCACGCGTGGTGACACCATCGTTCCACTTAGTACGTTACTCGGGACTACGCGCGATAAGTTGATGCCGCTGCTCGAGAATCACGGCCAGTCGTTATCTCACTTTATTAGCAATTCGGGCTTTCGCATTTATCATACGCTCGAAGCGTTCCTTTGGGCTTTCATGATTGTAGCAACCGGGCTAGTCGTCTTACGAACCCTGGTAGTGATCTGGTTGGCATATCGATTTCGGAGGTTTCCCCAGACGGCTTACTCCGAGCCGGTCAGTGTAGTGATCGCCGCGTTCAACGAAGCGAAGGTCATAGGCGCGACGTTAACTTCATTACTGCAAAGCGAATTCGGCGCCGAGATTGAAGTTATTGTTATAGACGATGGATCGACTGATGGAACTTCAAGGGAAGTGTTACAAATAGCAGAAGGCGACAGTCGGGTTAATTTGATCAGGCAGGAAAACCTCGGGAAAGCCCGGGCGTTGCAGAGGGGACTCGCCGCCGCGCACCACGGTGTCATCGTTTTTATCGATGCGGACACGCACTGCCAGCCTGATACCATTGCACAGTTAGTTTCACCCATGAGCGACGCTGCCATTGGCGCGGTGAGTGGCCATGCCAAAGTAGGAAATCTGCGAAGCTTCATCGCGCGTTGTCAGTCCCTAGAATATACCTGTGGATTCAATCTCGACCGACGAGCCTATACCCGCTGGAACTGCATTACGGTAGTGCCGGGCGCGATCAGTGCAGTACGTAAATCCGCGATCGACGGAGCTGGCGGGCTGAGTTTGCAAACCTTAGCCGAAGATACAGATCTTACCCTCGCGCTGCATCGGGAAAGTCAGCGTATCATCTACGTCCCCGGCGCGATTGCTTGGACGGAAGCGCCGGAGACAGTTACGACGTTGGCACGTCAGCGATTTCGATGGGCCTACGGAACTCTGCAATGTCTGTGGAAACATCGCGACATGGTATTTAACTGGAAGTATCGCGCACTGGGCTGGTTTAGTCTGCCAAGTGTCTGGTTCTTCCAGATCATCCTGGTGGCGATCACTCCTATGGTTGATCTTCTATTACTTATGTCGCTGCCATTTGGCGCGTGGCGAGCTCTCCTTCCTTTCGTCATTACCTTCCTTTCCATTGACGTCATCCTGGCCGTACTCGCCTGCATCCTGGAACGCGAAAATGTCATGAACGCGTGGCGGATTCTGCCGATGCGTCTGATCTATCGCCCGATGTTGAGCTACGTTATCTGGAAGGCAATTCTACGGGCGTTAAAGGGTGCGTTTGTTAGCTGGGGTAAATTGGAAAGGACAGCGAGCGTGCCGGTGAGGGCTTGATTGCAACCGATGCGAATTCTCGTTATCGAGGATGAAAAGAAG
>JBBQHM010000072.1:0-10883 GCA_038323965.1 Chthoniobacterales bacterium
CCGGCATAGTAGGGAAGCAGAATGTAGGTTTCGCCCAGCCCTGCATACGCCAGCGCGTAGTTCGGATCGCGCGCGATCGCCTGATTATAGAACTCAATCGCGCGCGGCAAATTATCGCCGCGGCGCAGACCCCAGAAGTGGCGCCCTTTGATGTAGAGCTCGTGTGCGATCGGATCTTCGGGCGTCGAATGAGCCAGAGCATTCTTTTCGTTTCCGCTCAACTTCGCCTGCAAAGTGTCAGCGATGGTTTTGGCGATGTCGCTCTCGACCGTGAAAATGTCGGTCAGCTTCCGATCGTATATGTCGGCCCAGAGATGCGCATCGGTCAGCGCATTGATGAGCTGCACGTTGACGCGCACCTGATCGTTCGACTTCTGCACACTGCCTTCCAGGATGTTGGCGACGCCAAGTTGCCTCGCGATTTGCGGCAAATTATCTGGCGCGCTTTTGAAGTGCTGCGTCGAAGTACGCGAGATGACTTTTAAATCCGCCACTTTTGCCAGCCGCGTCAGGATTTCATCCTGCACTCCTTCGGCGAAAAACGCGTTATCGGGATCGCGACTAAGATTATCGAACGGCAGCACCGCGATCGATTTCTCCGGAGTGCCGGAAGTCACCAGCGCAGGCGCCGAGGCGACCGGCTTCGACCGGAGGCGTTGCCACGCCAGCAACCCTGCCGCAAGCATGGCCAGGACCGCGATCAGGGTGATAAATTTGCGCCGGCTCCACTGCGGATTCACCAAATCCGCCGGCACGTTCGCGGTCCGTTTCATTCCGTCAGGTGTCATCTCGAAGGCCCATGCGATCACGAGCGCGATCGGAAACCCAAGCAGCACCAACACGACGACCGCCGTCGTAATCCCGTCCGGCAAATGCAACGCCGGCACGATGGTGGCGCAGACCTGCATGACCAACCAGCCGGCGACGGCATACGCAATCGCCACCTTGTAAACATTGCGCCGCTTCAGTTCGGCGAAGAAAGATTTCATGCGTCGGAACGGCGCGCTGCGCTGAACGCTTCTAGTTCCGTCCTCGACGTTGCGGAAGCTTAATCGCTTTCGGACCGCCACGCCGTCCGCTCCGAAAGGGAGCGGACGGCGGTATTTGCGTTACGCGCCAAGGCGCGGAGAACAGCGCTTAACCCTTGTCGTAAACTCCGGTACCCTCAAATTTCGCGCCTTTCGCATCCGTCCCGCTGGTGGTGACGGTGCGGCTTTTGCCATCTGCCGACACGACGATAGTCCCGGTCATTGTCACTTTACCGTCCTTCTTAATGGTCATCTCAAGCGTGTTCGCGCCTGCTTCTTTGTAAGCACGCGTGTCTGAGGTTGAATCCCCCGTAACAGGGTAATCTTTACCGTCAAATTTCCCGGTCCACTCATTGTGAGTATTTTTATCTTCCGCATCTTTGCCATCCACCGTCACTTTGATCTGATCGCCCGCGACCGCATAGACCACCATGGAATTCTTCCCCGCGCCAGGCGCAGGCTTCGATTTTGCTTCGTTCAACTTCCAGGTGCCCATGTGCGGACTGGCCAGGCAGATACCACCCGCTGCCAGCGTAAGCATCAGCGTCAATCCAATTTTTCTTGTCTTCATAATCAAACCATCCCGCATCCGCTGCCTGACGCGGTCAATACCGTTTTCTGAGTAATAAACGCGCGCCAACTTTCGGCGTGTTTGCCGACGAGGCCGGCATCTTATTTCCGAGTTGGCGCGCTTTCGACTTGCCTTTTCCGTCCCGATCCGCAGACGATTCGGCATGGACATGAGAGGAAATAAGGGGATTTACGATTCAAACGGAAACGGCGTCAGCAGGCGGGCATTCCTAGGCACAACCCTCGCCGGCGGGGCTGCACTGATGGCTGGCGGCCTGGCGACGTTCGGCGCGAGGACTTCCAGCGCGAGTACTTCCGCGACCTGGATCGAGGCATCGATTCCCGATCTGCAGGCTGCCATGCGTTCGGGTGCACTCACTAGCGCCCAGTTGACGACCAATTACTTAAATCAAATCGCGAGCCTGAATCCTCTGCTGCATGCGGTGATCGAGACGAATCCCGATGCTCTCACCATCGCGCAGGCGCGCGACAAGGAACGTCGGGCCGGCAAAATACGCGGTCCGCTTCACGGCATTCCAATTCTCGTTAAGGATAACCTGGCTACGCTCGATAAAATGCAGACCACCGCCGGCTCGCTGGCGCTGGTTGGCAGCACCGTTCCGGCAGACTCCGTCGTAGTCAGTAGATTGCGCGCCGCCGGCGCGATCATCCTGGGTAAGTCTAATCTCTCCGAGTGGGCTAACTTCCGTGGCAATGCTCCGTTCAATGGCTGGAGTGCGCGCGGCGGCTTCACGCGCGATCCCTACCTCCTTAGCTTCGATCCGTGTGGATCCAGTTCGGGTTCGGGAAGCGCAACTGCAGCGAATATGTGCGCGGCTTCGGTCGGCACAGAGACAGATGGTTCGATCGTTTGTCCGTCAGGTAACAATCTGGTCGTCGGACTTAAGCCAACCGTAGGCCTTGTCTCGCAGGATGGGATTATTCCTATTAGCCATAGCCAGGATACTGCGGGACCCATGTGCCGCACCGTAACTGACGCGGCCATCATGCTCGGCGTAATGCAATCGCCGTTCGGCTCAGTCACTGGAATCAGGGTGCCGACTGACTATACGCAGTTCTTGAGAATAGGCTCGCTGAAAGGCGCACGGATTGGCGTGGATAATCGCTACTTCTCAACTGCTTTCGGTGGTGAGCACGATTTAGTCAACGTTGCCCAGAAAGGTCTGGACGCGATGAAAATGCTCGGGGCAATACTCGTCCCGACAGACACTGGCAATCCGTTCGAACAGCATAACAAGTTCTATAACGACGAATACACCGTTCTGCTCTACGAATTCAAAGTTCAGATTGCACAATACCTCGCTACGCTTGGCAATACCTCGATGCGCAGTTTGGCCGACTTGATTGCCTTCGACATCGCTAACTGTCCTGCTGAAATGAAATACTTCGGCCAACAGGTGTTCGAGCAGGCGCAGCAGACGAGTGGAAACTTGAACGACCCGGCGTATCTCAGTGCGCGTCAGGATAACCTTACTTTCGCGCGTGCGAACGGAATCGATGCCGCGCTGAAGAAAGACAACTTGGACGCAATCGTAGCTCCATCGTATAGCTATGCTTCCTCCTTACCTGCGGTGGCCGGTTATCCAAACATCTCCATCCCAGTAGGACTGACGCCGGAAGGCAAACCGGCAGGCCTTTGGATGTATAGCGGGTTCCTCAAGGAACCGAAGCTTCTCGCTTACGCTTATGATCTCGAGCAATCGATTAAGCCGCGAGTGCAGCCTGGTTACCTTGGCTCAGTCCCGCCTGAGCCAGCAGATGCAGGCATTTGCGCCGCACTCTCACCGGCGCCTGTAGCCCCCTTGGTGGACGGTAAAGCGCAAACATCGCGCCATCTGGGAACCGGTAAACCACTACAGTAGGAACGCTCGGAGACCAGCGGAGTAGTTAGATCTACTTCGCTGGCTCCGGAGCCTCGCTAATTGCCGTTAGTAGATTGTCTTCGGCTCTGGTCCGGCGACGAGCTTTTGAAATCGAGGATCGCTGCGCAGTGAATCCCATTCCCATCCCAGGCGGAGCGCGGTGATCGTGATGGTGTCGGCCGCAGGCGTGGTAATGAGTTTCTCGATCAGCGCCATGGCTTTATCCTTTTCTCCGGTGAGCGCGTAGACCAGCGCGAGATCGCCCGCCGCCGCGCCGGTCTCCATGGCGTCACCGCGTTTTTCGTTACCCTTGAGGGACTCTTCCTGCTCGCGAATCGCGTCTGCTTTGCGACCCACACCGCAATAAACCATCGCCAGCCTATGACGCAGGCCACCCGAGTCCGGCGAGCCCCGGAGGAGTTTCTCGTAACGTTCGACCAACGGTTCAAGGATTGCCTTGGCGCCAGCAGCGTCGCCGCGGGCCATCGCCGTTTGACCAAGGTAATATGCCTTTGTTTGACGCGCCGGAAATTCCTCCGCTGGTGGGTCAGGCGCGAATTGATCAGCCCAGGCAAAATCGCGCGCGCGCATGGCAAGCTGCCAGCGCGCCTCGATGATCTCGG
Source organism: Chthoniobacterales bacterium (assembly GCA_038323965.1). Classification (GTDB taxonomy): domain Bacteria; phylum Verrucomicrobiota; class Verrucomicrobiia; order Chthoniobacterales; family UBA10450; genus JBBQHM01. The sequence continues at coordinate 4,105 of JBBQHM010000072.1, forward strand.
GGTTGCGTCGCAAATTCTCGGTCAGCTTTTCCAGCATCGCCCGACCCACCGATGGATCTCCGGTGCGATCGACCTCACTCGTCGCCAGCACACCCCACGCTTCCGCCGAGTCCGGCTCTATTTCCACGGCATGTCTTGCTGTTTCCACCGCTCCAGACCAGTCGCGTAACAGCGCACGGGTATGCTGCCCAGTCAGATGCGCATGCCGAGGATCAAGTTCCTGCGCCTTATCGAACGCTGCGAGAGCGTCACGCCATTTACCTTGTCGACGAAAGATTAATCCAGACAACTCCAGAATTTCCGGATCGTTTGGCGAAGCAGCGACGGCGATCGCGAACTCCTTCAACGCCGCGTCGTAGTTTCTTTCCGCGCGATAATAGTAATGTCCCTGCGCGAGGTGTGTCTCGCCGAGCGCCGGCGCCAGGCGAATAGCTTGATCGAGCAGCGTGCGCGCCTTCTCTTTGCGCATCGGATCGCGGCCGATCTGATACATGTAGCTGTTGAAACTGGACGCGCGCGCGTAGGCCAGCGCGAACTCCGGGTCACGCGTGATTGCTTCCGTGTAGAGCCCGTCGATCGCCAGTGCGTCCCGCTTGGAACTCGCCACGCGTTCGCGCTCCTTTGCCTGGAGATAGAGAACGTACGCTTCAGGATTCTTGGTTGGTTTCGCGGCCAATCGCACCTTCTCCTCAGGCGCAAGCTTGGCGCGCAGGACATTCGCAATCTCCGCCGCCAGCTCGCCCTGGAGCCCGATCGAATCCTCTAACGTCCGGTCGTAGCGCTCGGCCCAGAGATGCCGGTCATGAATTGCATCGATTAACTGCACGTTGACCAGAACTCGTTTGCCGACTCGTCGGACGCTGCCTTCCAGAATATTCGCCACCCCGAGCGCCTTACCAATGTCGCGCAGACTTCGCGTCGCGCTGCGATATTGCATCACCGAAGTACGACTGATTACCTTTAAGTCGCTGATCTTTGCCAGACTCGTGAGAATATCGTCCTGAATGCCGTCGGCGAAAAACGCGTTCTCCTTCTCCTCGCTCAGATTCTCGAGGGGCAGGACCGCAATGCTCTTCTCCGGGGCATCAGTGGCCGCTGGGGCGGCAACCGCGGTCGCGCGACCCGGCGTACGATGTGCTGCCAGCCATACGCCCACGCCCACGACGGCAAGAAAACTGACAACCGCCGCTGCGATGAAAATTTGCCGTGAAGCAATCTTTTTGCGGGGAATGGGCACACTGGCGACACCCGCAAACTTCCTCGGAACTTCCCGGTTACCGAAGTCATCACCCACGAGATTAAACAGGCGGACCCGGTCGCCGTGTTTCACTTCGCACTCGCCCAGTTCACGGATGGAAGGGGCCCATTCCCGGAACTGCGCGAGATCCTCCGCCACGCGTTGCGAAAGCAGGATGTGCCCCGCATCGCCGCAATCCATCACGCGCTGCGCCAGATTCATCCCGGCCCCGGCGACATTTGCGCGCTGGTTCACGTCGGTCACACCGCGCACCGCGCCGCTATGGATTCCCATGCGCAGTTGGATTTGCGGATGCGATTTTAGCGCGCGGGCGACTTCCACCGCACATCGCACCGGAGCATCCGATCTCTCGAGGAAGGCCAGCGCCATGCCGTCGCCCGTGGGCAGCGAGATCAACTTCCCATTCTCCTCCGCCGCCCGGAATTGATCGGTCGCACGGACGATTTCGTTCAATTCGTCCATCATCTCGTGCTGATCGTCGATCAGCAGTTTCGAAAATCCGATGACGTCCATGAACAGGACGTGGGCTAGGTCAAAATTTACAGCTGACGACATCCGGAAGTGACGTCATCATTCACCGCTCCACTCCGCGGCGTCGAGCCGAAACGCCGAACCTGACATTGCTCGCCCTGAAAAATTTCGGATATGCGTGACGAAAAACCAACGCCGCTCTACACACAACGGACGACTTTTTGTCGCCCTGCAGCGAGACGGGAGCTCTTATTTTTCCAACGCCATATCGGGCGATCGCTTCGCGCTGCGCGGATGCGTGATGAATTATCGCACGACCACGCAAGATCTGGAGATTCTGCTCGACGATTTGCGCCGCGTAGCAGCGAAACAAAGTAGGGATCCGAACTAGTTGGGTTTCAGCGAAGTGACATCAATTTACCTCAACGGCCCGGCGCGTGATCAAGGCCCATCCGGCGAAGTAATTCGCCGAAACGTGGGTCAGCGCGGAGATCGTCCAACCTTGGCTCGGCCTTGAGGTTGGCGAGTTCCTCCGAGTGTTCGTGGTAAGCGTTCCCCAGCCATTCTAAGGCCTGATCCTTCTCTCCCAGACCTGCATGGATCAAAGCGATAGAATATGAAAAGCCATGCCCTCCGTTGGATAATCGTGCTTGCTTACATTCAGCCAGTATCTTCCGGGCCCCATCTTTGTTTCCTGAAACCGCCTCCAGATGCCCGATATCTTCGGGGCTCAACTTGTTAGCTTCTTTCGCCTTTCGAAACTCTTCAGCGGCCTCCTTAAACATTGCCTTCTGCTCATAGGCGAAACCAAGTAACTCGTGCCGGTGACCCCAGCTCGGGTCCAACTCGATCGTCTTCTGCAGCTGCGCTATCGCCAGGTCATACTGGCGTGCGTAAAGGTAATGCCATCCCAGGTGCGTTTTGATATTCGGATCGAGCTGGTCAAGCTCCAAGGCGCGTTTGCTCTCCGTTAAAGACTCGTTAACCCGTCCCATCGCCATTAGAAAATGCGAGTACCAATGGCGAGCCTCGGCATGGTTCGGATTTAGTTCCAAGGCCCGTTTAAATTCTTTCTCCGCGCCTGCCCAATCCCAATCAGCGTTAAACTTGATGTAAGCCAACGAACTATGGGCTTCCGCCAGCGTGTCATCGAGTTCCAGCGCTCTCCGGACCGCGGCCTTTGCCTGTGGCATCGTGTCGGTATCATGGGAGTAGGAATTTGCCAAACCGGTGTAGGCCAGCGCATCGTTAGGATCTTTCTCGAGTGCCTGATTAAAATATCCGATGGCTTTCTTGATTGCGTCTGGCTCCCCTTTAATCAGGTAATAGCGGCCTTTCAGGAAGAGGTCGTATGCCTCCGTATTTAGTTGCGGACGCGCTAACGGCGCGACCGCCAGTTTGATCTTCAACGCGTCGACAATCGCGCGTGTGATTTCGTCCTGCACCGCAAACACACTCTGTAGCTCGCGCTCGTAGGTCTCCGACCAAAGATGAAAGCCATCGCGCGCATTGATTAATTGTGCGGTTATGCGGATTCGGTTCCCTTCGCGGCGTAAACTACCCTCAAGCACATTCTGCACATTGAGCTTGTTCCCGACTTCGCTAACATCGGCATTTTTGCCCTTGAATGAAAACGACGACGTCCGAGCTACCACGCGCAGGCCTTCCACTTTGGCCAGGGCATCCAGCAATTCTTCGCTAATTCCATCACAGAAGTATTCCTGATCCTTCGCCTGGCTCATATCGACGAATGGAAGGACGGCGATCGACTTTGACGAACTGGGACTACTCGCTTGGACGTTCGCATTCGGTGGTGGTCGACGAAACTTGAAGATGCCGAACCCGAAAAGCAGCGCCAGCACAACGACCGCGGCGACGATCGTTAACCACTGCTTCGACGATGCTGTTGCGCGCGGTATCAGCTGCTTCCCCCGTAATTTACCGGGTACGGCCGCGTTTCCAAAGTTCTCGTCGAAGAAGTTGTACAAATGAACGCTGCCATGCTTGATCTGGCACTGGCCGAGATCGTGCAGATGAGGCTGCCATTGGCGGTATTGCGAGAGATCGTCCGCCGATCGCTTCGATAGAAGGATGTGGCCAGAGTCGCCGCAATCCATGACGCGTTGCGCCATATTCATTCCCGCGCCTGCGACATTCGCGCGTTCGTTCACATCGCTCACCTGGTTAACGGGTCCGCTATGGATTCCCATGCGCAGCTGTAGCCTGGGATCACCCTTCAGCGCTTTCGCTATTTCCACCGCGCATTGCACCGGCGCCTCTGGATCGGTGAGAAAGACGAGCGCCATCCCATCGCCGGTCGGCAATCGAATCAACTCGCGCTTCTCTTCGGCGCTGCGGAATTCGTCCGTCGCCCGCACTATCTCATTAAGCCGCTGGATCTGCTCGTGTTGCTCGTCCACCAGCAGCTTCGAGTAACCGACGATGTCGATGAAGAGGATGTGCGCTATTTCAAGCCGCAGCTTTTTTTCTTCATCAGCCATGATTCGAAGCCTACTTACCTCCTTTCGGCGCCAGATCGGCGACGATCCGTTCGAAGCGCGGATCGGCGCGGAGCGGGTTCCAGTAGGGATGCAGCCGTAATTGGCCGTAGCCCAAATCGGCAGGAATGGCGAGCGTGGCGGTGATCTGCTGCAGCGCTAGCTCTTTCTCACCCGTCCATGCATAGATGACGCCAAGGTATTTCATCATGTTCGCTCCGTTGATGGAATCCTTGCTCGCGGGCAGTAGTTCAACCGCGCGACGACCTTCCCGGATCGCTTCTTCTTTGTGTCCCAATCCGGCGTCAATCAGGCCAAGCAAACACATCCCCGGTCCGAAATCGGGTTGTTCGCGAACGGTTTTCTCTGCACTCGCACGCGCTCTTTCCAAAGCATCATGTGCCGTAGCTTCATCCCCGCGAACTCGCGCCACCATGGCTTGCCACCAGGAAAGTGGAAATGAGGGCAGATCGATTCCGATTCCGTTCGGCGGAATATGCTCGAGCGCGCGCTCAGACTCGTCCAAATCCCGCGCACACAAAGCACCATAAAGCCAGCGGTCGGCAATATCCGCAGCCGTCGCCGGATTCTCGCGGATAACCGCATGCACTTCTTCGAGCAGCGGTTTCGGATCGGCTTTCCATTCCACTTCTATAACCGAGCGACCGACCCGTGCGCCCACGTCGCCAGGCGTTACCCGGCGGACACGATCAAGAGTCGCCTCAGCTTCAGCGTAGCGTCGCATGTATTGATAGCTCAGCCCCGTTTGCTGGAGAATAAACTGGTTGCGCGGATCTAGCTGCAAAGCCCTTTCCAAATTGCGTATCGACTCATCCCATCGGCTTTGGCGGCGATCGATATATCCCATCAACGCGAATACTTCAGTGCTGTTGGGAAGCGTCTGCTGAGCAATGGCTAACTCAGCGCGCGCATGTTCGTAGTCCAGATAACAATGGTAGAGATAGTCCGCGCGGGCGAGATGCGCTTCGCCAGCGTCCGGGCGCAGACGCAGAGCGGTATTCACAGCGCGCTCAGCCAGAGTGCGCCGCTCGGGCGTATGATCATAGCCGAAGAAATACAGGTTGCCCTGCGTTGAGCTCAACAGGCAGTAAGCAGAAAAAAAATTCTCGTCGCGGGAGACAGCCTGATCGAGCAAGCGCGTAGCCTCCAAAAGGTTATCCTTTGCCCGGGCGTTGAAAACCACCCGTGTGAGACTGAGGGCTTTTCCCCTGAGATAGAGGTCATAGGCAACAAGATCTTTCGTCGGTCGCTCTTCGATAGCAGCCTTTTCATTGGGGGAGAGCTTGGCTCTTAGCTGGTTCGCGATCTGTTGTGCGATGTCGCTTTGGATGGCAAAGACATCGGCCAGATTGCGATCGTAAGTATCAGCCCATAGGTGACTATCAGTTCGGGTGTCGATTAATTGTGCGGTTACCCGCACCTTATCGCCCGCCCGGCGGACGCTTCCCTCCAGCACATGTGCCACCCCAAGTGCCTGGCCGATCTCGCGCAGGTTGCGTTGCGCACTGGCGGCATAGCTCATCACGCTGCTGCGCGAGATCACCTTCAGATCGGCCACTTTCGCAAGCGCGGTAAGAATGTCATCCTGCACGCCATCCGCGAAAAAGGCGTTCTCCTTCTCGGCGCTAAAATTCTCAAACGGCAGGACTGCGATACTCTTCTCAGGAATTGCAGAAACAGGCGCAGCCGTCGCTGCGGCGGGGAGGGTGGCTGAAGAAGTTACCCGAGCGGGTGCAGCGTGATGATAGTAAAACCAAAGCCCGGTTAGCACGAGAAGCAGAGCGACCGCTCCCAGCGCTAATTTCTTGCTATTGCCTTGCGGCGCAACGGAAACGTTTACTGCGGTTGGCTGCTGCTCACGCGCGCACTTCAATCTTTCAGGCACCCCGGGGTTGCCAGCGTCCGGTGTGTAGAAATTTACCAGGCCAAGTCGCACGCCGTGTTTCACCTCGCACTCCCCCAGGTAGTGCAGGTTCGGCTGCCAATGCCGATACTGCGCAAGATCTTCGGCGACGCGCTTCGACAGCAGGATGTGCCCAGCGTCGCCACAATCCATCACCCGCTGCGCGGTGTTCATGCCCGCGCCGGCAACATTCGAGCGCTGGTTTACATCGAGAACGTCGCTGACCGGTCCGCTGTGAATTCCCATCCGCACTTGAAAATCAGTGTTTTCCTTTAAGGCTTTACTGACCTCGATCGCGCAACGCAATGGAGCCTCCATGCTGTCGCGAAAAATAAGCGCCATACCGTCACCCGTAGGCAGGCAGGCGAGTTTTCCGGCAGCGTCCGACGCTCGGAACTGGTCCGTTCCGCGCACCAAATCGTTCAGCGCGTGCTGGACTTCGCGCTGCTCATCGATCAACAACTTCGAGTACCCGACAATGTCGATAAACAACACGTGGCCGATCTCGAGCTGAAGTTCAGGTTTATCGTCCATGGCAGAGCGCTGATTGTTCACGTCGCGTGAGAAAGTGACGAGCCTAAACGCGCCGGCTTCGGTAGGGCGAGACTGCGTCGAGCCGAAAGAGACA
>JBBQHM010000073.1:0-10637 GCA_038323965.1 Chthoniobacterales bacterium
GGAGAAAATCATCGTCACAGACCGGCCGTTCAATGGATATTACCAGACGATCGACTATGCCTACTGGGACCGGAGTGGCGAACGTCCGGAGCTTGTTCCGATCACGGAAATGCAAGTGAAGGCGGAAATTTCTCGACCGAAGGATGGGGAGATAGTTGCGGCAGCCTCCCCGCTAAGAATTCACGGCGCGGCCTGGAGCGGTGAAGCGGAGATAGCGAACGTGGCAGTGAGCACCGACGGAGGCGCGACGTGGAACGAAGCCGCGCTGCTTGGTAAATCAATCGGAAACGCGTGGCGACTCTGGGAATACCAGTGGAAGACGCCGGCAAGCGCTTGCCGGCAAATTTTGATGGCGCGCGCCACCGATTCGCGTGGACGCGTGCAGCCCGTTAATCGCGATCTCGATCGAGGCACCTACATCATCAATCACGTTCTCCCGGTTACAGTAGAGATCCGCTAAGGCTGCAGGCCTGAGAGCGCTTTTTTCGGTCCGCGCGCAGTCAGCCTGAGTAGCGGCGAATTCGATAACAAGCATTAAGCACTCCCTGGGACGTGACAGCGACCGCCGCCGCCTGCTACCGTGCGCGCGATGGAAGCAGCTGATTGGACAGCACTGAGCGACGCGGAACTACTCGAGCGTCGCATCTCCAATCTTGGCTTGCGACTCGAGGGCACCGCACTTGAGCCGCTCATCCGACAGCTGAGCGAAGAGCTGGCGGCTCACGGATTAGTTTTTCATCCCACCTGCCATATCGGCGATGAGTGGTTTGTCCCGGTCGGAATTCCCGCGATTTTCGTTCCATTCTTCCTGGTCCACGATCGGCTGCGCTCGCTGGAGCGGACGATGATGCTGGAAGTCGAGGGCGGGACCAAAGAGTGGTTCATGAAACTGATCCGACATGAAGCGGCGCATGCCTTTAGTTATGCCTATCAATTGCCGCGAAAGAAAAGGTGGCAGCAAACGTTTGGACGCACCTCACGCGATGAAACGCCGGACTTTTACCATCCACGTCCATTTAGCCGCAGCTATGTGGTGAACCTTGACGACTGGTACGCGCAGAGCCATCCGGACGAAGATTTTGCCGAGACCTTTGCGGTCTGGCTCACGCCGGGGCTCGACTGGCGAAAACGTTACGCCGGTTGGAACGCCCTGCCGAAGTTGGAATACGTCGATGAGCTCATGGGGACACTTATCGACCGGCCGCCAATTCACGCTCCGGAGTATCGCGCGACGGATTACGATTGTCTTAACGTCAAACTTAAAACCTACTACGCGCGAAAACGGAAACTATACGAAGATACCTATCCGGACTTTTACGACGCTGATTTACGCGAACTATTTGGCGCTGCGGCCGGGATCAAGGCGAGTAGTTATCTCCGAATGCGACGCCGGCGTTTGATGAACTCGGTCTGCCAGTGGACGAATGAGAAAAAGTTTCGCGTGAACAAACTGCTCGCCCGGCTGATTGACCGCTGCGATGAGCTCGACCTTCACGTTCTCAACGATGATCCGCAGCAGGATTTTCGCGTGACATCATTCATCACCACGCTGGTCATGAACTATTTATTTACCGGGAAATTTAAGCGCACCAAATAACGTGAAAAAGAAACTTAAAGTCCTCGCGCTTTTCGACGCCGTTCGTCCTACGAAAATCGATCAGGACCTTAGCAAGGAGATGAAGACGGAGGATTGGAAGACGGAAGCAAACGTCCTCGCTGCGCTCGCCACGCTACCTTATTCGGTCGAGCATCTTGCGATTTTTGACGACCTCGATCTGGTGCGGCAAAAACTCGAGAGTTTCGCGCCCGACGTTATTTTTAATCTGGCCGACCAGTTCAAGAATAACCGCGGCTTCGACCAGAACATTGTTTCGCTGCTCGAGATGCAGGGCGTACCTTTCACCGGGTGCGGAGCGACCGGCCTCGTCCTTTGCAAACACAAGGGTATTTCAAAAAAAATCCTCGGCTATCATCAGATTCATGTTCCAAATTTCGTCGTCATTCCGCGCGGTCAACGTATTGCCCGGTTGAAGCGACCGCAGTTTCCACTGCTCGTTAAGCCCGTTAAAGAAGAAGCGTCGTACGGAATTTCGCAGGCCTCCTTTGTCGGTAACGACGAACAATTTCGCGAGCGCGTAGCGTTCATCCACGAAAAACACGACGCCGATGTGATCGCGGAGGAATACATCGAGGGGCGCGAGCTTTATGTTGCCCTCATGGGTAATCTCCGGCCGCGGGTTTTCCCGATCCGCGAATTGGTTTTCCGCGAGGTGCCGCCTAATGAACCTCGCATCGCAACCTATCGCGCGAAGTGGGACGAGGAATATCGAAAGCGCTGGGGCTTGGAAAATCAATTCGCCGAATTGGAACCAGCGCTGGTCGCGAAGATCGAGCAGACCTGCCGTCGCATCTACAGTCTTCTCACGATCGAGGGCTACGCGCGCATTGACCTGCGACTGACCGCCGCTAACGAGATTTATTTCATCGAAGCCAACCCCAATCCCATCCTCGCTGAGGACGAAGACTTCGCGATCTCGGCCGGCCAGGCGGGGCTGACATATCCGCAATTAATCGACAAGATCATCCGTCAGGGGCTGAGAACTCCCCGCGGTTAGGCCCAGGCTCCAGTAGTGCTCGGGGGGGGACTTGAACCCCCATGCCTTGCGGCATACGCCCCTCAAACGTACGTGTCTGCCATTTCACCACCCGAGCAAAGTGGGCGCGCGAACGCGCGGGGAGAAAGTTTGCTCAGGAATGCAGGAAAGCAAGAATCCAGGGCGACGCCGCCCCGTGGACGTTCTGGCTTCGCCTATTTCTCGACGTAAAGTCGAAAACGATGTCCGAGAATTGGATCAAGCTGGATCTGCACATTCATACCCTCGACGACCCGAAGGATAAGCTCGATTACACCGCGCACGAGCTGCTCGAGCGCGCGAAGGCGCTCGGGTTTGCAGTGCTCGCGATTACGCTGCACGATGCGGTCTTCGATCGCGCGGAGGTCTTCGCGGACGCGCAGCGGATGGGCATCCTGCTGATTCCCGCGGCGGAAATGCGCATCGAAGGAGCGGACATTATTTTATTGAATGTCTCGGCCGCAGAAGCCGCGCAGTTGAAAAGCTTTGCCGATGTCCGCGAACTTCGCCGGCAGCGCGGGGCGACGGTTTTCACGATCGCGCCGCATCCTTTTTATGTGCTGGGAGGATCGATTGGAAAAAAAATCTTCGAGGTGATCGATTGCTTTGACGGTATCGAACTGTGCCATTTTCACAAGGGACTTTTCAACCCGAACTGGCCTGCGATTCGACTGGCGAAACGAACCGGCAAGCCGTTGATCGCGACCTCGGATGCGCATCGACTGCATGACTTCGGTCGGCATTATACCAGCATGCGGTCGCCCGCTGAGATAACCGTGCAGAATATTTTCCAGGGCCTGCGAGATGGCCCCCTGAAGATTTCGAGTCCGCCTGCGACTTTCGCCGCTATCCTGAGCGCCATTTATTTCATCTACATCGCGCACCCGCTGCGTGCGTACAACCATGGCACAGCCGCACACAATTCTTGAAGGCGACCGCGAAACGTGTGAAAACATGTTCCGAATGCGTTCCTCTCTTCGAATCTTGCAGGTCTGCCTATTAGCAGTCGCGGTGACCGTGGGTGGCTGCAAAGATCAGCCCAAACCGAAAGACAAGGAGAAGGCGGCTCTGAAAAAGCATGATAAGCCAGATCTGCGCGACGAACCTTCCGACGTAGACTTTCAGGCTTTCCTCGGTCGGCTGCGTAAGGCAATCGAGGCCCATGACCTCGAGACCCTCGCGCAAATGATGACGGAGGATTTTGGGTATAGCCTGAACCCGGAGAAAGCGGGGGCCGGTGTCTTTCAATACTGGGACGAGAATAATCTTTGGCCAGAACTACAAGGCATCATGTCGGAAAAGTTTGTGAAGAAGGGCAACTTCTTCGTCGCGCCGCCACAATTTGCCGACCCGGCGGTGAATTACGACGGCTATCGCGCGGGCATCGCGCGCGTGAAGGGTAGTTGGAAGTTTGTTTACTTCGTCAACGGCTAGACTGACCACTTGAGTAAACTTACCGGCGAAGCTGCGCGCAGTCTTCTTAAAGGGTTACCGCATCAGCCCCCTTTCGTCTTTGTCCGCGAAGTAGTCTCATGCACGCCTGGGCTCGAGGCGGAATGCGAAACTCGGTTCGAGGCCGGCCATTCCATATTTGATGGACATTTTCCGGACCGACCCCTCGTTCCCGGGGTGATCTTGACGGAAGCGCTTGCCCAGACGGCAGGGATTGCGGCCGCTTCTGGTGCGGACGCCGAGAACGCTCCTTTTTTTTTATTGTCAGCGATTCAACGGATGAAATTTCTTACGGGAGTAGGTCCGGACGAAACCATTACCTTGCGCGCGCAAAAGGTTGGGCAGGTGGGAGATTTGTTACAGTTCGAAGTTCGCGCCCTGGTGAACGACAGCGATGTCGCTCATGGACAACTCGTCCTCAGCGTCGCGTCGCGTCTGTCGGAGCGTTGACTTCATAGATCGCTCCCCAGTCGCCCTTCGCCACCGGAGTCAATTCACGCTCCCACGGCTTTGCGCTCGTTGCCCATTTAGCCTCTTCCTCGGGACCCCAGAATAAATACCGGACACGAAGGTCATGCGCGATGCTTCGCCATTGCGCATCGCCTTTCATCAACGTATCCAGCCGATCTAAAACAGCTTCGTAGTCTATTCCTTCCGTCCAAAGGTGGCCGGGATAGCCCATCACAACCTTCTGCCCATTCAGAAGCAAAGGATGATTGTAGGTAGGAAATGCGGCGAACCGCGCATTCGCGGGTAGTCTGCGCAGCACGCTACCAACCGCGTTCAACTCAGCCCGGCTGACAAATTCGAACCCCGGGCGTCCCACCGCAAGTCCACCGATGAGGCTCACAAAACCGGAAAGAAATAGAGAGACGAAAAGCGCTGCTCTGGTCGAGGCAGGCCAGGAAGCAACGACCTCGCTCCAGAGGAATGGTAGAGCGATAAAGTAGGCCCAGATCAATACCTTCATATTGTCCCAGCCCCATGGAGCGCTCTTAAAGAAGTAACAGAATAAAAACAAGGCAGCTCCGGCAAGGACGAACGGCACAGCTTGCGGCCAGGAGCCGCCCACCCGACGCGTGTGCCAACCTTTTCGCACAACTATTACGATGAGCACGATAGTGACAAGCGGAAGTATACCGAAATTCAGTAACCAGAATTGCAAAAAGGGTGCGGCGAAGTCGTCGTCACGCTGGACCCAGTGCGGGTGCCATTGCAGGACGGAGCCCGCGGCAAAATGATCGGTGATGATCCAGGTCAGTAGCGTCGCCGGTACTAACGCCAGTGCTACCGTGGTAAGCGTTGAGCCTCGAGTTGAAGGAGTTCCGAAAACAAAGAGGAAAGCAAGGACGACGCTGAGGGCGAGAAACGTATGTGCATGGAAGAGCGGCATTGTTGCGTATAACGTGATCTCTACCCATGTCGGAAGAATCGAGTTACGCGCAGTGTCTGGTTTGAAGAAGCGCTGGCGCCACTGCCAAAGCAGCAATATCCCTGCGGGAATCGCGTAAAGTAGCCCGCGTTGTGTCACAAACATGGAGAGTGCGATGCTCTTCCATGCAATAGATTTATCACCCTGATAATCTACAAAGCTTAAGGCGCGAAAGATCTGATAACCGGCCATGCCGCCGTTAAAGAGAAACGCGCTGGCGCCGAAAAGGCCGGCCCATCTGTAGAAAGCATAAAAGGTGGCCGCGGTAGCTAGTAACCCAACCCACACCAGTCCCTGCCGTAGTTCAACCCCGGCACCAAGTAACAGGGCATTGAAAAGATCGACGCCCGCCGGATAGCGCAGCTTGCTAAAAACGAATAGCGGATGATCGGGCCAGAGAGGAACGTGGTTCGCGAAATTCTTGATCAGCGTGATGTGCAGGCCGAGGTCGCCCAGATTGTTGGGCGACTGGATGCGAAGAAATTCTCCTTCCGGAAAGAGCAGCCAGCAGAAGGAACGGAGGGCGAAAATGGCAAAGAAGAAAGCGAGAACCCAGAAGCCGATGCTGCGATAGCGCAACCAGCGATCCGCCGCCGTGGGTCCACCAAGCGGAGCCGTTATCCCGGCCGAAATGTCATTATCGACAGTATGTCGATAGGCCATGACGGCGGCCAATAACCCGAGCGCAAGTGAAAGGAACGAAACCGGTCGTCCGATACCATTCGTGGCGAGGCCGATCAGTAAAGCCGAGACGGTCGAGACGTTAACAAAGGTAAGGCCGGCTGCCAGGCAACGCATCGAAGTATGTTTCCAGCTACCGCGCCGCAGTGCCGGCAAACTCTGGGCTTCTATCCGGGAATAGTGGCTTAAAAACCGAAGCCTTGAGGTATAACTTCGATCTCTCCTGAGAAGCGCGGATTGTCAGCGGGTCAGTAAAGTAAGTATCGTGCAGATTGGTCTCGACTTGATCTACCTTATCCTGCTGCACCAGTAGGAAATCCGCGTCCATCCTCGCAGGCATGTTACCTTTCTCATAGTATCCCACACGGGTAAAGTCGCCAAGTATCCACGGCAGTGGATAGGGACTCTCACGTATGATGTGACCTACCAGATGATAGTAGGTTGGGTTGAGCCTGGCAGACTCAAGGAGTGGATCAGTTAACTTATAAATATCGTTGAAAGTCTGAACATATACGTATGGCTCGCTCTCGGTCGTGCATTGGTAGTAGTTAAGCCATACGCAATAGGAGAGCGAAGCTGCGAGAGCGATGCTGGCGGCAACTATCCCGAGAGATTTCAACCTGGCAGGCAGGGTCGTGATTGCGGTCCCAAATAAGAAGAGGAAAGGCCAGACTACGCTGATGATGCACCAGGGCGTTTTGTATCGGACGATGCTATATCCCGCAAGGATACCGACAGCCACGATAGCGAGGTAGCGCAGTCGCAGGTCACGCAGAAAGAGGGTGAATAGGCTGCAAAGCAGCCCGATCAACACCGGCCATTCGTAGCGAGCGACCAGCTTTAGGAAATAAAACCAGGGCTTTTCATGCCCATTGCCGGCGTGCCCGGTTTCAAACCAGGCGGCAAAACATTTATAGAGACCCTTGAGTCCGCTCCAGTGGAAGAAGGTGCCGGAATAGAAGAAGATGATAGCGAAGACGCCCGCGGCGACGATTACGATAACGTCGACGTAATCCCAAGTCTGCTTTGCAATCCGCGCGTCTGCGGCTGGTTTAATTTGGTGCGAAACGTACGCTACGACCAGCGCGATGGCGGCGCAGCCAAGATGGATAATGTAGGTCTCCTTAGTCAGGATCATCCCGGCTATACCCATGCCGACACACCAGAGGTACTGGCGCGTTCCAAACTTCCAGAGTCCTAGGATTCCCAGGAGGAAAAGAGTGGAGAAGAGTAGTAGCCAGACTTCGTGGATGGCGTAGCGACCGTAGAAGACAAAGCCTGGCGATACGGCCATCGCGAGAGCTGCTAACCGGCAGGTGCGACGTCCGAAGATCGGTTCGAAGCGCATGCATAACCAAATGCAGAATGTGCTCGCCAGGACGACTGGTAAACGAAGCGCCCACACTCCGCGGCCGAAAAGAGTTTGCGATAGGAAGAGAATATAAAAGTGAAGCGGGCCGTGATAATTCGTTGGGTCGTAGCGGTAAAAGCCGTTTTTCACCATCTGGTCGACAAACCAACCGTTAATCCCTTCGTCAAAGTGCGCCGGTTTAATTCCTAGCAGGAGGAAACGCAGGAACGCGCCGAGAATGATGATGGTCCACGGCACCCAGTCGCGGTCGAGATAGCCCAGCGGACCGCCGCCGGCGTCGACCGGCGTGGGAGTTTTCCCTCGCGCGCCACTGGGTCCGCTGCTAGTACGCGCGGCGATGCGTATTTTAGTGACAGGCGGCTGCGGCTTCATTGGGAGCAACTTTATTCGCTACATTTTGCAGCATGGCAAGCCGGTGTACGTGACGAATGTTGATGCGCTGACTTATGCGGGGAATCCGGCGAATCTGGCTGGGGTGGCGGAGCAGTACCCGGATCGTTATAAGTTTTGCAAGGGCGACATTGCCGCGGTGGGCAAGATGGACACGCTGTTTGTGGAGCAGCGCTTTGACTCGGTAATTAATTTCGCGGCGGAATCGCACGTCGATCGCAGCATTAGTTCACCGCAGAATTTCGTGCACACCAACATTGTCGGCACGAGCGTGCTGCTGGATTGCGCACGGCGGAACGGCGTTCGGCGTTTTGTCCAAATCTCCACGGACGAGGTCTATGGGTCGCTTGGGGAAACCGGCAAGTTCACCGAGCAAACACCGCTGGACGCGAGCTCGCCTTATTCGGCAAGCAAGGCCGGTGCGGATTTGATTGCTTTGGCTTCATTTAAAACGTTCGGCCAGGACGTGGTAGTCACGCGTTGCTCCAATAACTACGGTCCGTATCAATTCCCGGAAAAACTGATCCCGCTCATGATCATCAAGGCGATGCGCGACGAAGCGCTGCCGGTGTATGGCGACGGCTTGAATGTGCGAGATTGGATCCACGTCGAGGATCATTGCATCGGCATCCTCGCCGCTCTGCAAAAGGGGAAACCTGGCGGCGTTTACAATTTTGGCGGCAATAGCGAGATGGTGAACATCGAAGTGGTGAAGTTGATCCTGGCAAAGCTCGGAAAGCCGGAATCGCTCATCTCGTTTGTTACAGATCGGCTGGGGCACGATCGTCGTTACGCAATCGATTCGTCGTTTGCCCAGCTCGAACTCGGCTGGGAACCGCGACACACCTTCAAGCGTGGAATCGAAGAGACGATTGATTGGTATTTAGACCACAAATCCTGGTGGCAGGAATTGCTGGGGCGCGCAGGCCGCTATGAGCGCGCGGCCCCGATGCCGTAGTTTGCTTGCCAGGCCGCCGTCGATTTGTTAAACCGCGTAGCGTGCGTCATCGCACGGAGGTATTCCACCCTGAAAAGCAAAAAGACAAAACAGATTGCGCCAAAGCCTAAAATCCAGGATCTCGCGCCGACCAAAGATGCGAAGGGCGGCGGGACGGTGATTCAGCAGGAACGCACGGCGTCGTTCTTTCATTCCTGAGGATTGCGGTCTGCGTCATCGCCCGGGACGAAGAGCGTTTTCTGGCGGGATGTTTGGAATCGGTGCGCGGAATCGCGGACGAGATCGTACTCGTTGATACCGGTTCGCGGGACGAAACGATCAAAATTGCGCGCTCATTCGGTGCGCGTGTTCTTCCGCATAAGTGGCGCGATGATTTTGCAGCAGCGCGGAATGCCGGCCTTGAAGTCGCGACCGGCGATTGGATTTTATGCATTGATGCGGATGAGCGACTCGAAGCGCCGACGGTTCTGCGCAAACAAATCGAGCGCACGCAAAGTGCCGTGGGCGGGTTCGTGATCGAGCGTCGCGATCAGGTGAAAGATCGCGATTCCGGCCGCGCGCTTGTCCACGCGGTAGGAATCGTGCGCGTGTTGCGCAGACATCCGGCTATTCGATTCGTGGGCGCCGTGCATGAACGTCCGGGCGAGACAGTCCTGGCGTGTGGACTACGGCTAGGGGTCCTGACAGGCATGTGCCTGGCGCATCTGGTCAGCGCCTTGCCTGAGCGAACGCTGCGCGCGAAGCAGCGCCGCTACCTCCGGCTGCTTGATCGCGAGCTGAGCAAAGATCCGCATGAGCCGTGGTTTCGCTACTATCGCGGTAAGACGCGCTGGTATCTCGACGATCCGGAAGCCGCGCTTGAGGATTTCCGTGCGGTGGAGCGTTCAAAGCGCGCATATCGATTTCTGCGCGCGTCGGCTTCGTGCATGCGTGCTCTGCTTTTGCATGAAGGCGGGCGCGGAAGCGAAGCGTGGCGCGCGATCCGAAAAAGTCTCCAGACTTTTCCGCGCCAATCGCTGGCACACTCGGCTGCGGGGGAAATTCTTTATGGGCAACGCAGGTTCGCCGAAGCGGCGCGGGAATTTCGCCGCGTGAGATTGTCGCTATGCGCGGCCGAAGCTGTCCACGGTGACTATTATATCGCTCCGGAAACTCGTGCCTACAAACTCGGCTGCTGCACGCTGGCCTTGGGCCGAATGGAAGCAGCCACGCGGGAATTCGGTCGTGGGATCGCGGCGAATGCGGCCGATGCCGGCTGCTATTTCGGGATGGCACATGTCGCCTTGCACAAGGGCGACCGAAGCGGCGCGATGAATTTCGTCCGCGCCGCGATCGCGCGCGACCCGGAATGGCGCGCACCGCGAAAGTTGAGGGCCGCGCTGGCGACAAAAACGCGGAAGCGTGCATCGTAGCCGCGGATGAAACGATCGGCGATTATTATCGGGGCGGGGGGCCGCCTCGGCGCCGCGCTCATGCGTGAATGGTGCGACGAGTTTGACGTCACCGGCTTCGATCACCGGCAGCTCGACGTCGGCGATTTCGATGCTGTCCGCGAAAAGCTCCGCTCGAAACATTTCGAGGTGCTGGTGAATTGTGCGGCACAGACCAACGTCGACCGCTGCGAAAGCGAGCGGGAGGAAGCATTTCGCGTGAACGGAGAAGCGGCCGGCATTCTGGCGGACATCTGCGAACGCAAAGGCGCGCGCATGATTCATATCA
>JBBQHM010000074.1:0-10591 GCA_038323965.1 Chthoniobacterales bacterium
ACCCCGCGTTCGGTGCTGAGATAACCGAAGGCATTTTCCCCGCTAACGAGAAATGTGGCAGACTTGATTCCGGCCTCGTCTCCCACCTGCACATCAATCGTTTGCGAGGTGAACCCATGCCGCTCGATCCAGCGCTGATACATGCGTAACAGCATATCGGCCCAGTCGCAGGACTCCGTGCCACCCGCGCCGGAGTGAATCGTCACGAACGCATTGGCGTTGTCGTTCGCGCCCGCAAGAAATTGGCGCAGCTCGAAATCGCCAAGTTTCCGGCTTAGCTTTTCATGTTCGGCCACGACTTCTTTCTCCGCTTCTACGCGCGCGACGGTGTCGGTTTCTTCCGCCGCCAGTTGATGCAACGCATCGAAATCTGCGATCTCTCGTTCCAGCTCGCGGAACGGAGTGATCAACGACTTAAGCCTCGATACCTGCTCGACGTCCGCTTGCGCCCGCTCGCGATTATTCCAGAAATCGCTGGCGCTCATCCGCACCTCAAGTGCGGCTAAATCTTCCTGCAACTTCTCGAAGTCAAAGAAACCTCCTGAGTTCCTCGGCGCGCCGCTTGAGGTCGGCTGCGCCAATGTTTTCGCTTTCGAGAGCCATGCTTAAAACATAATCACCGCGCGCAAGCTGCCAACCAGGCGGCCCCTTACTTTCGCTTCCGCGTTTCCAGCCGGAAAACCGTCTCGCCTTCTTTCATCAGATCGAGCCGATCGCGCGCAATCGCTTCCAGATAGGTTGGATCATTCTTGAGCCAGCTCACTTCGCGCGTCTGTTTCGCGAGCAGAATTTTATGATCAGCGACCTGCGCCTGAAGGTTATCGGCGTCAGCACGCGCGGCACTCAGCTTTTTATATGGTGGAACAAAGAGGCTCATGCCCACGAGCCACAAAGCGAGCGCGAGTAAGACTTTTAAAAGGCTGTTGAGACGCTGCCACACCGTCGCGTCGCGGCGCGCACGGAAATCAGCGTAGGGAGGCTGATCCACTAGCGCATCTTACCGCCGTAAACGGCGTTGTCACCAAGTTCCTCTTCGATGCGCAGGAGCTGATTATACTTGGCCACGCGATCGGTGCGACAAAGTGAACCCGTCTTGATCTGCCCGGCGTTCGTCGCAACCGCTATGTCGGCAATTGTCGTGTCTTCGGTTTCGCCGGAGCGATGGCTTATGACAGAGGTGTAATTGTTCCCGTCGGCGAGACGAATCGTAGCGAGCGTTTCGGTCAGCGTTCCGATCTGGTTGACCTTGATCAGGATGGAATTCGCGACGTGCTCATCGATTCCGCGCTGTAGGAATTTCACATTGGTGACAAACAGATCGTCGCCGACAAGTTGCACACGATCGCCCAGCTTCGTCGTCAATTTCTTCCAGCCATCCCAATCATTTTCTGCGCATCCATCCTCGATAGAAATGATCGGGAAACGGCTGCAGAGATCCGCGTAATACTCGACCAGCTCAGCAGCGGTCCTCTTCGAACCGTCGGACTTCTTAAAGACGTAAAGATTTTGCTCGCAATCGTAGAACTCCGACGATGCCGCATCGATCGCGATGAAAATTTGCTCGCCTAGTTTGTAGCCGGCCTGGTCGATGGCCGTCGCGATCGATTCCAGCGCGTCGTTAGCGGAACTGAGCTTGGGCGCGAAACCGCCCTCATCACCAATGGCCGTTGAGAGCCCCCGGTCGTGCAGCACCTGCTTGAGCGCGTGAAAAACTTCGGTGCCGTAGCGCAGCGCTTCCGAGAACGACGGCGCGCCTTTCGGCATAATCATGAATTCTTGGAAATCGATCGGCGCATCCGAGTGCGCGCCGCCATTCAGGATATTCATCATCGGGACTGGCAAAGTTTTCGCCGCATCGCCGCCGAGATAGCGAAAGAGCGCTTGGCCGGAAGCGTTCGCCGCGGCATGCGCGATCGCGAGCGAAACGCCGAGCAGCGCGTTCGCGCCGAGATTTTTTTTATTCGCGGAACCATCGAGCTCGATCAGTCGCGCATCGATCTTCCCCTGCTCGGTCGCGTCAGCGCCGCGCAACTCGCTCGCTATTTTGTCATTCACGCTCGCCACCGCCTTCGCCACCCCTTTCCCGCCGTAACGGTTCTTGTCGCCATCGCGCAATTCCCACGCCTCATGTTCGCCCGTGCTGGCGCCACTCGGCACTGCCGCCCGCCCCATGGCGCCATCTTCCAGGCGCACATCGACTTCTACCGTCGGGTTCCCGCGCGAATCGAGAATCTCGCGCGCATGAATGTTTGTGATCGTCGTTCGTCCCATCTTGCGAATGATGGGGCGTATCATGCGTTTGCGGCCGTGGCTGTCCACTCAAAGTTTGCTGGCAATCTCGAACGGTAGAATTACGCTCTCCTCGATGATCCGTAGGAATGGCCTGGCGCTTGTCGCTTTTCTCTCGCTCGCCCAAGCTGCGCCCGCGGCGGATCCGGCGCCCCTGGCCGCCGAGCAAATAGCGAAAGCGATCCGCTCCGACACGATCTCGATTCCGTCGCCGGGGGAATTATTCGCGGCGCTGACCAAGCCCGGCAAACCCAATTGGTCGACCCAATATAGGCCCCCGATTCCTTCGACTTTTAAAAATCGCGCGCAGATCGCGTTAAACCTCGGCGGTCTAATCGCGGACGGATTCATCGCGGTCGAGGCGCAGGATAGCCAGCAGGTGAAGAATACCGGCGGCGACATTATCAAGATGGCGCGCGCCCTCGGCGTCAGCGAAAAAGTTCTTAGTCGCGGCAATAGCATTAACGAATTTGCGGAGCATAACGACTGGGATGTTCTGCAAGAGGAACTGGAGGCGACGCAAAATGAAGTGAAGTCGTCGATGCAATCGCACAGCGACCAGGACCTCATTATTTTGGTGAGCCTGGGCGGATGGATCCGTGGGACGCAGGTGGTGAGCGGCGTGGTAGCCGCGAATTTCGATGCGCGGACCGCCAAAGTTTTGCGTCAACCTGCGCTCGTGAGTTACATCCGGACGAAGTTGAATGACATGTCGCCCGAACTCCGCGAGCAGGCGCTGGTCAAAGAAATTTCAGATCAACTCGCTAATCTTGAGAAGCTGGTGGAGTTCCCGCTCGGCGCCGCTCCCACTGTCGAGGACGTAAAGAAGGTAAACGCAGCCGTCTCTGGATTGATGCAGGACATTCAAAGTAAAGGGGAAGCGAAATGATCCTGCTGACGCGTGTGACCTTATGTGTCTGCATGTTTGCGGCGGTGTCGTTGCGGGCCGACACCGACAGCGAGGTCAACGCACGCAAAAATGTCTACGACCTGGCCGGCGCGTTTACGAATGACGGTTTTAAATTACGCGACGGTCACTGGCTCGGGACACTCAAGACCAGCGAGCCGGCTGTGGTCGCGGTCAATCTGTATTCGGGCAATGAGTACTGGTTTGCGGCCAGCGCTGGCGATGACTCGCGGCGTGTGATCGTTGAAGTTTACGACGAGACGGGGAAGCCGGTTGCGGCGGAGCGCTACGACGAGAATAATCGCTCGGCGGCAGGATTCTCTCCGCAGAATAGCGGACAGTATTTTGTCGCGGTCGCTCTGGCGAATGGCGACCCGACCAGTGTTTGCCTCGTATATTCCTACAAGTAACAGCCGCACGGAACGCGATTAGCTATACGTATGGGCGTCCGTCCGCTCTGTCCCTGTGAAAAATACGATTCTATTTCTCCTCACTGTTGTCACGGTTATTGGCTGCGCTCGGAAAAATTCCGACAAACCGACGGCTGCGTCCGGCGGTAAATATTACTCCGTCACAGCCGATAAAACGGCCTTCTACAAGTACGGACCACAACAAGGGAACGGACCAGACCAGCAGCTTAATCACGACACGCTGGTGACAATCATTCGACCTTCCTTTGGCTACTGCAAAGTGCGCCTGCTTGATGGCCAGAACGGTTACGTTGCGAACGAAGATATTCGGATGGCGTCCCCGCAGCTGGTGGCGGCAGTCACCGCGCCGACCCCAGCGCCTGTGGCTGCGACGTCGGTGCATATGCGCGTGGATCCGAACGATCCGCGGTTCCAGCCACCGGCCGAACCGCTGCCGGAAAGCTTTCCGGAACCGAGCGCGATCCCGGAAGCGGCGATTTCGCCGAGCCCGAACTGATCGCGCCAGGAGCTTGTCTCTATCCGCATCGCGCGCATTTTCTCGCGATGGCATTGAGAATCCTGTACGAAGGCCATGTGCAAGGCGTCGGTTTTCGTTGGGCTGTTAAACAAATCGCCAAAGGCTTTGATGTCGTCGGGTCTGTCGCGAATCTGGCCGACGGGCGGGTGGAGTTGCAGGTTGACGGCGAGTTGAACGAAATCCGCGCCTTTGTGCAGGCAATTGCCGAGAGTGACCTGCGATCCCATATTCGCGAAACCAAAGAAACGGAGCTTGAGCAGGCGCTCTCGACGCGCGGCTTTGAGATTCGGCATGAGTGAGATCGCTGTCAGGACGGCCAACCTGACCAAGATTTATCGGACGGATTTCAGGCGCAAGCCTCGCGTCGCGGTGCGCGACTTGAACCTCGAAATTCGCGCGGGCGAGATCTTCGGACTGCTCGGGCCGAACGGGTCCGGCAAAAGCACGACGCTGAAGATGATTCTGAATCTTGCGTTCCCGACGCGAGGAACCGTGGAGATTTTTGGGAAAACCTCCAGCGCTGCGGCGAGCCGGGCCGGTGTCGGTTTCCTCCCGGAGAACGCTTATTTTTACAAATTTCTTACCGGCGAGGAGACGCTCTTTTTCCACGGAAAGCTTGGCGGACTACGCGGAGCGCAGCTGCGTGACCGCGTCCGGGAATTGATTGAACTGGTGGGGTTGAATGATGCACGATCCGCGCGGCTCAGCACTTATTCGAAAGGCATGTTGCAGCGCATCGGCCTCGCTCAAAGTCTCGTGCATCGGCCGCGACTGGTCGTGCTCGATGAGCCTACGGCAAGCGTCGATCCGGCAGGTTCGCGCGACATCTGTAACCTTATCGCCCGACTCAAAGCGAACGGCACGACCGTTCTCCTTTCATCGCATTTACTGACCCAGGTCGAGGAGATCTGCGATCGCATCGCCATTCTGGATAGAGGTGAACTGGTCCGCGCAGGGACGGTCGCGGAGATCACCGAATCGCGCCGCCGCACTGAGCTGGTGATCGAGAACGCACCGGACGCTTTGCTCGCACAACTGCAGGCGCAGATTCAAAATTCAACTGCCACACTGGTGACGAAACGGCCGGCGCGCACATCGCTGGAAGAAGTTTTTCTCGCTGCCACAAATCGCCCCGTCGACGAACGGAAGTGAATCCCCTTCCCTCCATGCGCCGCATCTCGGCGATCGCGTCGACCACGTTCACTGAGCTGATTCGGCTGAAGCTTTTCTACGCCGTCTGCGCCATCGGACTTCTACTTATCGGCGGCTCCGTCTTCTTCGCGCGCTTTTCGTTCCAGGAAGAATTCCAGATCCTTAAAGATATTTCGCTCGGCACGATTACCATTTTCTCATCTCTGCTCGCCATCATCGCCACGGCTAATTTGATCCCGCGTGATGTGGAAGATCGGACGGCCTACGCCATTCTCGCGAAGGCGGTCCCGCGAAAAGATTACATCATCGGGAAATTGCTGGGAGCGATCGGCCTGATCGCACTTTCCGTCCTGATGATGTCGGCTCTTTTCTTCGCGATCCTGGCTCTGCGCGAGAACGCCGTGCTTAACGCGCTCCAGCAATCGCCCGCAAGTTCCCCGCAGGATATGGCCGCGACGATCGCGACGATTCATCACGCGGCTTCGTGGCAACTGGTGGCGCCCGCTACGCTCATGATTTTTCTGCGCTCCGCCGTTATCGCCGCGCTCACGCTTTTTGTTTCAACGTTCGCGACAAGCAATGCATTTACGATTGTGGTGATGATGATGGTTTATCTCGTCGCTCAACTGGAACCGATTGCGCGCGAATACTGGCTGCAAGCGCGCACCGCCGGCGTCGCGGCCCGAAGTTTTCTTGCGCTGGTCGCAATCGCTTTTCCAGACTTGCAGGCGCTCGATTTCGGTGACGCGGTGGCCTCCGGAATCGTGCTCGCTGCACCGCTGATCCTGAAGGCCGCAATGCTGGCATTGTTTTATGTCGTTCTGTACGCGTTGCTCTCGATCGCATCTTTTTCCGGACGAGAATTATGATGCGCGCTTTCTGGTTGATCCTGATCTTCGCGGTTGGCGGCGCGATTAAGATCCCCGCGGAACAAAACTTGGCACGGCAGTCTCAAGCTCGTGCCGCCCTCTCGCTTGGAGAGAAATTCCGCGAGGGCGCATTACTGGCCAGCCTGAGCGGCCTGCGCGCGCTCGCCGCCAATGTTCTCTACATCGAAGCGCACGTCGCCTGGGAGCAGACGCAATGGGCGCGGATGCTTCTTTTGTTTCGCCAGGTGACGGCGTTGCAGCCAGGCGTTGTCCTGTTTTGGGATACGGCGGCGTGGCACATGGCGTGGAATGCGAGCGCGGCTGCTCTGAATGACTCGCGCGAACCACGTGTCGCGCTGCGGGTCAGACGTCAGCGGGAATTCATCGAGATCGGTCGGCAGTTTCTCGTCCGCGGCATTGAGTTGAACCCTAATCAGCCGCAACTGCACGAAGCGCTCGCGCGCCTGTATCGCGATAAGCTCCACGATCACACCGGCGCGTCCGATTCGTTTGCGCGCGCCGCGGCCTTGCCGGGCGCTGCTGCCTACGACGAACGTTTTTCTGCCTACGAACTTTCGTATTGCGAAGGAATGGAAGCCGACGCATACGAGCGTTTGCGCCAGCTTTATCAACGCGGCGAGCGGGAACGGCTCCCGACGTTACTCGCACGCATCCACGCGCTCGAAGAGAAACTTGGTGTGCCAAATGCCGATCGCGTAATCCGATGAAATTCGCCATCTTCAGCGACGTTCACGCGAACCTGGAAGCGCTGGCAGCGGTTCTGGCCGATGCGACTGAACGCGGCTGCACGCACTATGTTTGCCTGGGAGACGTCGTGGGTTACAACGCGAACCCGCACGAGTGTCTCGAAATCGTGCGCGCCCTGGATTGCCCGGTCGTGAAAGGGAATCACGACGAGCAGGCATCGGAAGAAACGTCCTCGCGCGATTTCAATCCGCTCGCGGAGTCCGCCATCAAATGGACACGGGAACATCTGACAGACGAAGATAAAACCTGGCTGCGCGAGTTGCGCCTGCAGCGCCGGGTCGGCGATTTTACCATCGTCCACGCGACGCTCGATACGCCGTCGGAATGGGGCTACGTCTTCAAGGATCTCGACGCCGTGGCGTCATTCACTTATCAGCTCACGACCGTCTGCTTTTTCGGCCATACGCATGTGCAGGGCGCTTTCATTCGCGATGACACCGTGCAACGGACGAACGCCGCCAACATTCGAGTGGAGCCGACGAAGAAATATTTTGTCAACACGGGCAGCGTCGGGCAACCGCGCGACGGTAACTGGCAGGCCGCCTACGCCATCTACCACATGGAAGAAGAGCGGATTGAGCAGCGTCGGTTGCGTTACGACATTGCGCTGGCGCAGAAGAAAATCATCGACGCCGGGCTCCCGCGGATGCTGGCCGACAGACTCGCTTTAGGCCGGTGAGCAGGTCGATTTTGATCATTAAACCGAGTTCACTCGGCGATATCGTCCACACTCTGCCCGCGGTAGCGGCAATTCGGGAAAAAGAGCCCGACGCGAAGATCACCTGGGTAATTAATCCGGAATGGGCCCCGCTTTTGCGCGGAAATCCTAACGTCGATCACGTCCACATTTTCCCGCGGAGCGAATTCCGGGGACTCGGCGCGCCGGCCAATATTTTATCCTGGTGGCGCCGGACTCGAACCATCTGCCCGGATGTTGCGATCGACTTTCAAGGGCTGTTGCGCAGTGCCCTTATCGCTAAAATCAGCGGAGCCAGGGAAATCTATGGTCTAAGCGACGGACGCGAAGGCTCGAAACTTTTCTACCATCACATCGCGCGTGTCCAGCGAGGCGACCACGCGGTGGATCGATATCTGAAGCTCGCCGAACTTTTCGGAGCGCCAGCGCGGGAACCGATCCGCTTTCCACTCCCAACCGGCGATGCCCCTCCCCGCTTCGACCCGTATCCGCCGTTCGTGGTGCTGCACCCGTATGCTCGCGGTTCGAAGAAATCCCTGAGCGCACCAGCCATCGAACAATTCTGCCAAGCGCTCGATCCCGAACGGGTCATTGTTGTCGGCAAATCGGCGCGACAATTTCGTCCACCTGAAAATTGCGTGGACCTCACGAATCAGACTTCACTTTTGCAACTGATTTGGCTGATCCGGAAAGCCGCCTTCGTCATTAGCGTCGACAGCGGCCCCATGCATATCGCCGCAGCATCAGCGCAAAACCTCGTCTCGATTCACACTTGGAGCGACCCGCGGCGGGTAGGGCCGTACCGCGCGGAAGCATGGGTTTGGCGGAATGGAACGCTGACCCGGGCGGACATGCTCGCTGGCACCGGGAAATTGCCCCGCGGTCGTCGGTTTAAAACAGGTGATATCGCATCCATCATCGACCTCGTAACCACCAATATTCGCAACCAAACCAGGGATCGGTATTCAAACGAAGCTAATGTAGCGGATTAGTTCCGAAATGACTCAATGTGAGACCAAGCATTAAAGGTCCTCCCGACTCGCTCCATGCCCTGAACCGATTTTCGAAAATCGTGTAACCCTCTAATTTTATGTAGGTTAGACTATCAAACTATTTGTATGTTAAACGAAATAACCTCTTTAGACTGGCTATGGCACAGAGGATGATAATACCACTCTCGTTAGTAATAAAACAAACCAACCCAAACAACCCAAAAGAAAGAATCATATGACTGATCCAAAAGACGAAAAAGCAACGAAGCCAGAAGTTCGCGACCTCGAGCCAACCAATGACGCAAAGGGCGGCGGTAACCACGGTGCAAACGCTCCGGGCCGCAATCACGGCGCGCGGCCAACAGGCATTAACTAAGTAGCGAAGTTAATTTACAAAGCCGCAACGTGGGCAACCTCGTTGCGGTTTTTGCTGTACCGGTCTAACCCCGAGAAGCGATGATGCGTTCCGCGAATGCCAAATCCCTCGGATACGTGATCTTGAAGTTCGCGTCTTCTATCGGGACCACCGCAATGCGATGGCCAATCAGCTGCACCGCCGATACTTCATCCGTAACCGCCGTGCCGCGGCGGGCGAGTTCGTCGTAAGCTTTCTGTAGTATGGCGCGCGCAAATATCTGCGGTGTCTGCATCGCCCACACCGCCGACCGGTCCACCGATTCGGAAATGAGATTATCCAGCGCAACTTTCTTGAGCGTGTCTGTCACGGGTTCGGCGAGAACCGCTCCTCCATACTTCAACGCCTGTTCGTAGACCCTGGCGATCGCGTTGGGAGTGATGAGCGGTCGCGCGGCATCATGCACCCCAACGTGCAGCATTTTTGAGCTGACTTTCGCCAAGCCCGCGCGCACCGAGTCGTATCGATGTTCACCCCCGATGACCACGCGAACGCTGCGAAAATTCTCAGAATCCACGAGCGCCTCAACCCTCGCCCGGGACTCCTCTCGGGTTACGAGAATTATTTCGTTCACACATTCCGCTCGATCGAACGCCGAGATCGAATGTGCCAGCACCGGTTTGCCAGCGATTACAGCAAACAGCTTGTCGAACCCCATGCGGCTGCTGCTGCCACCAGCGACGATCACCGCGCTTAACATGGATTCGTGATTACGAGGGAAGTTGTCGTTGCACTTCCTGGGAGACCGTTTTTCCGTCCGCGCGACCGGATATCTTCGCCTGCGCCGCCTTGATCACGGCACCCATTTGCGCCTTCGACGTCGCGTTTACTTCCGCAATCGCAGCACGCACGACACTGGTAATTTCTTCGGCGGACATTTGTTGCGGCAAATAGGAATTCAAAACGTCGATCTCCGCTTTTTCCTTCGCCGCGAGTTCGGCGCGTCCGCCTTTTTCGAAACTCTCGATTGAGTCCTGTCGCTGCTTCACTTGCTTCCGAATCACCTGGATGGCCGCTGCATCATCGAGAACAGCCGCGGCGCCGCCAGCCTGGATCGCGGAATATTTCAGCGCGGACTTCAGCATTCGCAGCACGGCCAGTCGCGCCGCGTCTTTGGCTCGCATCGCATCCTTGAGATCCGAATCTATCTGCTCAGGAATCGCCATTCGTTGAGGCTAGGCAGCCGCCACGGCACGTGCAACCCGGTTTACGCGGCGCGTTTCAGCTGGTCGGCGCATGCCTGCACGTCGGTGGCGTCGCCCGCCGAAAGCACGGCAGCGCCTTTACGGATTCGTTGCAGCAAGCCTGAGAGCACCCCACCGGGACCGAGTTCGATAAATAGTTCGCATCCGAGCTCGGACATCCCTTCCACGCAATTCACCCAACGCACCGTCCCTACGACCTGATCACGCAGAGTCTGTCTGATCTCCTCCGGTCCGTTTACGACGGCGCCTTTGACGTTGCTAAAGACGGAGAATTGCGGCTAATTGATCTCTACCCTGGCCTATTCGGAGCCTAAAGAGAGCGCTGCAGCCTGCATCAGGAGGGAGTGAT
>JBBQHM010000075.1:0-10590 GCA_038323965.1 Chthoniobacterales bacterium
TGACCGGGTGCTTTTGACGGCTTTGTAATTACTGGCGCGACAGCCGCCGAAACAAGAATGCGCCGAGCACCAGAAACAACACGTTCGGCAGCCAGACTAATAGTTCCGGATGCACCTTGGGATTTCCGCGAAGC
Source organism: Chthoniobacterales bacterium (assembly GCA_038323965.1). Classification (GTDB taxonomy): domain Bacteria; phylum Verrucomicrobiota; class Verrucomicrobiia; order Chthoniobacterales; family UBA10450; genus JBBQHM01. The sequence continues at coordinate 135 of JBBQHM010000075.1, forward strand.
GTGTCGGCGATGATCACGAAGAGGAAGTAAGCGACGGCCACAACAAGCCCGACGCCGAAACCAACTGAAGTCTCGCGCCGGTGCGCCGTGACACCAAGCGGCACGCCGATCAGCGCAAATGCGAGGCACGAAAACGGGAACGAAAATCGCTTATTAATTTCCGTACGACTCGCGCTGCGATCGCTGCGCGTTCCACTTTTCAACTGTTCTAATAGTTGCTGCAGCGACAGCGCAGACCGACTCGGTCGTTTTTTTTCCTTCTCGTAAAGTTCGTCGAGACTGATGGGCAGCGTTCCCTCTCGCATGTTGATGCCATCCCGAATTTTCGTGAGGTCGAGCGGATCTTTCTCATCCCGCTGCTGATAGGTTGCGTCGTAGAGATGCATGAGAATTCGCTTATTGGAAAGATCGGCCTCCAGGCTGCCGGCTCGCGCATGCGTCACCCGGATCGGTACTGAATCATCGTTGAGCTCAAACACCGTGATGTTCTCGAGTCGATTCCCTTCTTTTTTGCCGACATAAATTTTGCGCCCCGGGAATTGATCGATCACCTGGTCGCTTCCGAACAACGCCATCGGGTTGCGCGTCGCGAGGTCGAAGATGGTAGACCGAAGTTTCTCCTGCGCCGCGGGCGCGACCTGGACGTTCAACCATAAACAGATCGCGGTGCAGACAATCGCCAGCGCGGCGAGCGGGACGCAAATCCTCGTGACGCTCACGCCGTTAGCGCGCAGCGCGATGAGTTCGTTGTCGGCCGATAGCCTTCCGAAAACGAGGAGAATCGCCGTCAAAAGACCCCACGGAATGGTAAAGATCAGTGAGAAAGGAAGGACATAAGCGATGAAAGTGAGGAGATATTCCACCGGCACATCGTGGTTCACGAGAAGCGGTAGGAGCTTCCGGAAAATGTTGCCGACCACGAGCACGAGGCTGAGCACGAAGATCGCGAACAGCACGCTCACGAGTAATTCGCGGCCGACGGCTCGATCGATCAACTTCATCGCGCGATTGGTTAGCGGCGTTTGCGCGGCGTGACAAGTCCGCGCGTTTTGCTTCGACCTGAAGCTTGCTAGGTTGTCGCGAGATGAACGACCACGCCTACGACGTCGCGATTATCGGCGGCGGCCCGGCCGGCAGCACGGCGGCAACGTTGCTGGCCCGCGCTGGTCGACGCGTCATCGTGCTCGAGCGCGATAAATTCCCACGCTTTCACATCGGCGAATCGCTGCTGCCATTCAGCATGAAAGCGTTTACGCGCCTCGGCGTGCACGAAAAATTCCTGCGCGCAGGATTCATGGAAAAGTTTGGCGGCGATATCGCGGGCGCCTGCTGCGACACCGGTCTCAAATTCTATTTCAAGGATGGATTCGGATCGCAGACTGACCGGTCCTATCAGGTGACGCGCGCGGATTTTGACAAAGTCCTGCTCGATCATGCCCGCGAAAATGGCGCCGAGGTGCTGGAAGAAACCGGCGTTGAAGAAGTGACCTTCACTGATTCTGAAGCGCAGCTGGTGGTGAAGCAGGACGGTGTAACGCGCGACATTCATGCGTCCTATGTGATCGATGCCAGCGGACGGAATTCTGTCCTCGGGAATAAGTTCCGCCTTAAGCAGCCCTACCATCACCTCAAGAAGGTCGCGATATTTGCGCACTACGACGGTGTTAGCCGTGATGAAGGCATCGACGGAACGCTCACTCGCATGGTGCGCGGAATTGATCGCTGGTTCTGGTCGATCCCGCTAACCGCAACGCGCACCAGCATTGGGGTCGTCCTCGATGGCGAAGTATTTCGCGTATCGGGTACAACGCCTGAGATTTTTCTTGCGAATGCGCTGAGCGAGCAGCCGTTGCTCGCCAACCGGATGGCGGGAGCACGCCGCGTCTCGCCGGTGCACGTCGCCGCGGATTTCTCGTATCGAAATTCGAAGCTCGTGGGCGCTCGCTGGCTGCTCGCCGGTGACGCCGCTGGATTCATCGATCCGGTTTTTAGCAGCGGCGTTTTTCTCGGCGTGCTCGGTGGCGAAATGGCGGCCGATATTTTGCATGAAGTTCTGAGCGAGCCGGCCAAGCGCGCGAAACAATTCGCCAAATACGAGCGGGCGATCCATCGCGCGATGGACGTTTATCTTCGCTTTGTCGAATCGTGGTACACGAAGGAATTCACGGAAGTCTTTCTTTCTCCGCGCGACATGCTGCGCATTCCCCAGGCTGTAAACGCCGTCCTTGGTGGAAATATCGGGACGCGGTTTGCGATCAAATGGCGGATGGAGATTTTTTATCTTTTCGTGCGATTGCAAAAGCATTTCGCGCTCTGTCCGCGCTTAACGCTCGTCCCCAAAAAATCAGAATTGAACGAAAGTGACTCGCACGTGCTCGAATCAGCAGCATGAGATCCTTTCGTTTCGCAGTGGTTGGCCTTGCCCTCCTCGCGTTGACGGGTTGCGCCACGACATCGCAGCACAAATTTACCGCGCCCAGCGATCAATGGCGCAACCGCATCGGGCAAATGCGTTACCAGGACGACAAGACCAGCTTCATCGGCGACGTCCTCGCTCGGACATCGAGTAACGGCAACTTCGAGCTGACCTTCAGTAAAGGCCCGGGAGTGACGTTGCTGCTTGTGCAACAGGATCCCGATTTTGTGCGCGTCTCGGGCCCGCTGGCGCGCGGGTCCTGGTCCGGCTCCCCGAAGAATGCGCCGAAACATCTCCGCGGGTGGTTGTCATTGCGCGATGAGATTGCGAACGTCCCGAACGGAAAGACGGTTCGCAAAACGATCGGCGGCCAGACCTTCGTCTTCCGCTTTTGATCGGCGCAGGCGGCACCTCGTAGAATGGCGTACCCGGAGACAATTGCGCATCTCGTCACTAAACGACGAGGAATGGTCTGGGCTGCCGTCGGGGTCATCGCGCTGGTTTCGATCGGCATTCTCATTACCCGCCTGACGCTCGATACCGAAGTCTTGAATCTGCTTCCCCGCGGATTTCCGTCGGTTGAGGGGTTAAAGCTTTATAACAGCGAATTCGCGCAAACGCGGGAGCTCACTTTCGCGCTCCTCTGTGAACCGAATGACGTTGAGAAGCTCGAGGAATTCGCGTCGGTCTTCGCCGATCGCCTCCACACCCAGCCGTGGTGCGCACGTTTGTTGACTGGCTCGCCGATGGAAACTCCGGAAGGCGTGCACGATCTCCAGGCGATGGCAGCGCCGCTGTTGCTGAATCTTGAACCGGCCGCGTTTGCCGAAACGATTTCCGTCCTGGAACCGGCAAAAATGCAGCAACGTCTGCATCGCCTAAAGCAGGAAATCGAAGCCGGCTCTCCGAAACCGCAGCTTGAATTGCAACTCGATCCGCTCGGTGTCATTGCGCCAGCGCTAAGACCGTTCGTAGAAAATCGCTCGATCGAGCAGGACCAGCCGCTCGCTTCGGCCGATCGCACCATGCGCATTCTTCTAGTCGTGACTAACCAGGCAACGACGAGCGCCTTCGACTGCCAAAAGTTAATGCGCGAAGTCGACGCCTTTCAGAAGACAGCTAACGAGGGTTGGGATGGTGGTCCGCTCCAAATCCTTGTCACCGGTCGGTCGGCTTACGCCTCTGAGATCTCGCTCAGTATGCGACACGACATTGTCGCAACCCTGCTCGGCTCTGTGCTGCTCGTTGGCATCGTCTTTTATGTCGGGTTTCATCGCTGGATGCCGCTGCTTGGGATGGGCATCTCCCTGTTACTTTGCTGTCTTGTCGCGCTCGCGGTCGGTATCCTTATCTTCGGAGAGTTGAACATGGTGACCGTGGGCTTCTGCGCGATCCTGATTGGACTCGGAGTCGACTTCGCCATTCTGATTTTTGGCCGCTACCAGCAGGCCCGCGACGAAGGCAAAGAGCACTCCGTCGCAGTGGCCGAATCGATCCGGAGCCTGGGCCGCGCCATCTTCTTCGGTGCTTTGACGACGGCGGTAGGTTTCCTGGCATTGCTGCTCGCAAATTCCGGCGGCTTCACGCAGCTCGGAGTTCTCATCGCGATCGGCATTTCGCTCGCCGGTCTTTTTATGACGACCGTTTTTTTTCTTTTGATTCCGCGTCGGAGCAAGCCGCGCACGAACGATCGCATCTTTGAATGGACAAAACGTTACGTCCGTCAATGTGTCCATCGTCCGCGGCGCGTTCTCACCATTTCGGTACCGATTCTGGTCGTAATGACGGCGATCGCGATTTCGCCGCGGCCGCAGCTGCCATTCGACGGCAGCACCCGCTCGATGGAGCCGACAAATAGTCGCGCCAGTTACGCCCTGCATACCATCATGAACAAGCTGCCGACTCGATGGGAGCCGGTCACCGGCATCATCCGCGCCAATAACGCGCAGCAATTACACGACTACTGGAGTCTGGTGGAATCGCATTGGCGAGATTTGCAACAACGCGGAATTATCAAAGGTTTCTCCACTCCTGCGGCGCTGGCGATTTCGCCGAAACGGATGGAAGAGAACCGAAGCAGCCTTAGCCATATAGACTTCGTGGCCGCGCGGACTGCGCTTGACGCGTCGATCGCCGCGGAAGGGTTCAGCGCGGACGGCTTTTCCTCAGGCCATGCGTTACTGGATGAATTGCAGAAGATGAGTGATTCCACGCAACCGATACCGGACTGGCGTTCCCGGCTCGGTCCAACGTCGAGCTGGTGGTTTCTCGTGGATCGTTACTTCGCTCACAACCCGATGCTGACCACTGGATTCGTCACCACCAATGCACCCGTAGAGACGCCCGCCCAGAAAATCATATTAGATCGCGAATTACCCGTTCCCGGAGTGCCGATGATTCTTTCGGGCTGGAGTTTTACTCTGACTGACTTGCTCCCGTGGTCGCATCGGCAACTTCTGCTGATCACTGGATTAATGGCGATTTTCGACGCCACGCTACTCGCCCTACTCTATCGCGATTGGCGGCTGTGGTTGATCCAGATCGCGACGCTGATCATGGCGATCGGTGGCATGATTGCGACGATGAAGTTACTGAACATCCCGTTGAATCTGCTGAACGTTCTCGCGTTTCGCCTCGTGCTCGCGATCGGAGTGGATTACGGAATTTACGTGTTGCTTGTCTGGCAGAAGGCGCGTGAGCTCGAGCACGACGTCGCCGGCGTCGTAAAACCTGTGATGCTTGCGGGGCTGACGGCGATCGCGGGATTTGGCTCGTTAGGCGTCGCGCACAACCCGACGCTTCGTGGACTTGGTATAGCGTGCGCGATTGGGCTATCATGGAGCCTGGCGGCAACACTTTTCTTCACCTTGCCGGCAGCGGCGGCGGCTGAACCGAACGCGGCGCTCGAATGATGTGTGCAGATTGAAAACAAATTTCTCTAAGATGCGGCCGCTTCTATCTCTTATTCCGCTCCTCGCCGGCGCTATTACGGCCGGCGCGGAGCCGATCGACACTAAAGCACTGCTGGCGAAAATTCGGGAGAAGCATGCCAGCGCTCCTCAGTCCCAGGCGGATTTTCGGGAGGAGAAGCGAGTGCATCTATTGAACCAGGCGATCACAAGCAGTGGCAAGGTCTGGTTTCAGGCGCCGAATAAATTTCGACGCGAAGCGCGCGGAAACGCCCCTAGCGTCGCGGTGAGCGACGGTCAGCAGCTATGGATTTATTATCCTAACTTCCAATCCGCGGAACATTATTCACTCGGCAAAAGATCGCCGCTCGACGCCGGAATCGCTGCGGTTACGGCCGGACTGAATATGGAAAACGTCGAGGCTACTTATAGAATTATCGCGAATAAGACCGAGAAAGGTTACGATTTAGAGCTGCAACCGCGGAATCCCACCCTCAAGCGGTTTCTGCAAACGCTCTCGATCAAGATCAACAACGATCTTGTCGTTGAGTCAACCGACATGGTTCAGCCCAACGGCGATCGCATCGTGACGACCTATGCAAACGAATCGCGCGCTCCCATCAGCCCGGCGACCTTCGAGTTTAATCCGCCCGCCGGAACGAGCGTGACAACTCCCCTCGGAAAGTAGACTCGCATTTCGCGGCCGCGCCGCTAAAACGGGGTCGTGCGCCACGCGCTGTTCCTCGTTTTCCTCCTGCACGCAAACCTATTACTGGCGTCGCGCGCTGAGAATAATGCGCCCGGAATTGTTTCCCATATTCCGCGACAATTCGTCGGATCGAGCGCGCTGGTCTCGGTCGGATATAGCAAACGACTGCACTCACTTGAAGTCGAATTCACTAACGGGGCGGTCTATCGCTACCTGGAGGTGCCTTCGAAGGTTTATCGGAACCTGATGGAAGCGGAGTCCAAGGCTCGATTCTACGATGTAAACATTCGCGGCCACTACTCCTCGGTTCATGTGCGGGCACGGCCTTCTGAATAGGGAAAGTATTATGTCCAAGGGATTCCTTGTCATTCTTGCCATCTTTGCGGCGTTGCGAGTCGTTTTATTCTCTGCGCTCTTTCCGCTCTTCAATAATGTCGACGAACAACGCCACGTCGACCTCGTCGTTAAATACTCGCATGGAGTCTGGCCGCGTGGACTCAGTCCGATCGCGCCAGAATCCGCGGATCTTTTCGTTCGCTACTCATCGTTCGAATACTTGCTTCCCATCGATGCCCAACCCGGCGGTACGGCTCCGCGATTTGGTGACTTGTCCGACGAAGATTTAAGATTCGCTCAACGTTGGGAGCAGCAACCGAATTTCGAAAGCGGTGAGCCTCCACTCTACTATCTGATCGCTGGAGGCTGGTTACGTGCAGGACAGTTTCTCGGAATACCGCCGGCGCTAAGTATGTATTGGGTGAGGTTCCTGAATGCGATCCCAGCCGTATCCGTGGTGGTCCTGGCATGGCTGTGTAGTAAGTTGACGTTTCCGGAACATCCTTACTTTCGCCACTCCGCGGCCACCCTCGCAGCAATCCTCCCGCAGGACGCGTTCTACTCAGTGCAAAACGACGCCTGGTCTGCGCTTTGGTTCGGAATAGCGTTCTACCTGATACTTCGTGGTCATTATCGAAGAAAAACGTCTCACGTCTTACTCTTATTCACGGGTCTGGCACTAAGCGCAGCAACACTCACCAAGCTTGCTAATCTCCCGTTGCTTGGAGTGGGACTCCTTGCCGGATGCATCGCGATCCTCGTTCCGACGGATTCACTAACCATCAGCGCCAAAATAGGGCGCACTATGACGTTTCTCTTCGCGGCCATCGCTCCCGTCTTGATCTGGATGTTGGTGAACCTAACGACATTTGGCGATCCGTTCGCCACCAGCCAGAAAGTTCATTTTCTAGGTTGGAGCCAGAAACCCATAACTGATTGGATGCCTCACCCTTTATTCAGTTTGTCCGGGTTTACCTATTTTTGGCGGGAGCTGCTTGCCAGCTTCTGGCGGGGCGAATTCGTCTGGCGTACCGCGCGAATCGCGTCACCGGTCGCGGACTCATTTTACTGGGTGTCGTCGACCCTGGTGTTCGTCGTTGCGATCTATTTGCTTTGGAAGTTTCGGAGCGGTCAAAAGATGTCTTTGGCGGCGGCCTTGGGTTGCTGCGCAGCCGCACTCGGTTTCGTAAGTCTGCTTTCGTTAATGTACGACTTCGGCGCCTGTTTTTATCCCTCCCGGGAGCTGCCTTTTTTTACGTCCGGTCGATTACTCCTTGGAGCCCTCGTTCCTTTTATCCTTATTTATACCGCGTCATTAGACTGCCTTACGCGACGGTGGCCGAATTGGCTGCGCTACTCACTTCTCGCCGGGATCGCTTTATTCGTCACCATCAATGAAATTGTGATCTCTGAGCCGGCGTTTTCCAGCGTATACAATTTCTTCCACCTCATTGGGCGTGATTCGTAAGCAAGAGCGATCGCTTATCCGGTCCATTTGGGCAAATCTCGTTTTCACTCCGAGCGAGAAGCGCGTCCTGGCATTTGTCGTAATCGCGGCTGTCGCGGGCGCGGCTACTCAACATTACCGCGACACCCATCGGCAGAAAGTTTCTCCGATAACTGCTTCACCAAAGGACGTCGGCGTGAAAAGAGTGATGCCCTCCGTGAAGCGACCTTCACCGCCGAAAAAAGACCGGGACGAATGAGTTGATATTTCCCTTCCCGCTTTCACTCCAGTAGCATCGGGCTATCGTCACGCCGTGAAATTCTCTGCCATTCGAGTCGGGCTCGTCCTGCAAGCGCTGCAGGTTTACGCGCTGGCCAGCAACAGCGTGGTGAATCTGTCGCATTACGATCTGATGCGACCAGATTTCGCGGCCATGCGGCAGGAGGGTATTGTCGCCGCGATCCACGAGACTACTTATCCCCCCTTCACTCGTGACGAACGTTACGCCCAACGACAGCAGGACGCCGTGCGTGCCGGCTTGCTCTGGGGCGCATACCATTACGCGAATGACCGCGATCCGATCGGTCAGGCGGAGTATTTCCTGAGAACGGTTGAGCATGCCCGGGCGATTGCTCCACCCGGAGCGAAACCTTCTCAGGTTTTGCTCGTGTTGGATTTTGAAAAAAACAAGCACTACCCGGGTCGCACCATGCGCGTGGATCAGGCGGTGGCGTTTGTGGAACGCATCCGTGAACGCACGGGCAAATATCCCGGGATTTACGGCGGCGAAAATCACCTTCGCGCACTGATGAACGCTCCCACTGCTACGTCCGCGCAGCGCGCGATCCTCGGTCGCTGCTGGCTATGGGTGGCTAATTATCATGTCGAACCCGCGGCGATTAATCCGTGGGGTCGATGGACGATGTGGCAATACACTGGAGACGGAGTTTGTGACGTCAGACCGCGCGCGGATTACCCCAAGAGCATTGCTAATATTCGCAATGCGGAGCGCAACATTTTCCGCGGAAGCGCGGAATCAGTCCGAGCTTTCTGGCAGGAACATGGCTGGAGTCCCGGCGAATAATTCCGCCATTTCCTTAGTACAAAAAAAGCGGGACCATTTCTGATCCCGCCATGAAAGCTGACGAAAGCGAACGTTAAGTTAGTTTGTTATAAGTGACTCCCGAGCTTTGCACGTAGTCAAAGCAGGCGGTATGCCACGCCGCGAAGAAGCGGGGTTGCGAAACTAGCCGGTCGAGCGAACACTTCGCGCTCGCGATGCTCACCGTATCTCAACTAACCAAGGCCTTCGGCGGAAGGACGCTATTCCAGGAGGTCTCGCTCCAGGTTAATCGCGGCGATCGTATTGGCCTTGTCGGTCCTAATGGCGCCGGCAAATCGACGTTCTTTTCCCTGTTGCTCGGCGAAACGTCTCCCGACGAAGGACAAATCTCCTTCGAGAAAAACGCCGTCATCGGATTTCTCCCGCAGGAAACGGCGCCCGCGGGTGATGAGACAGTGCTTGAGCTCGCGCTCTCCAGTTCACCCGAGCTCGCGCATGCCCATCATGTCATAAAGCAGCACGAGGCGGGTCACACTAAGGATGAGAAAGCATATCACCATGCGTTGCAGATTTCCGAGGAACACGGTGGTTGGAAGTTGGAGCCGAAGGCGAAACGTATCCTGACCGGCCTTGCGTTTCGCGAGAGTGACTTCGAGCGTCCCGCCAAAGCCATGAGCGGAGGCTGGATCATGCGTGCTCACCTCGCGCGACTGCTCGTGATGGAGCCGGATCTTCTGCTCCTCGATGAACCAACGAACCATCTCGATCTCGAATCGCTGGAATGGTTTCAGCAATATCTGACTACTTATCCCGGCGCGATTCTAATGATCTCCCATGATCGTGAATTCCTGAATAACCTTGTCGGAAGCATCATCGAGGTCGCTCACGCAAAACTTATTCGCTATCGCGGCGACTGGGACAGTTACGTCGAGCAAAAGGCGGCACGCGAAGAGCAGCAGGCTTCCGCCTACAAAAACCAGCAAAAAGAAATCGCATCATTACAGCTGTTCGCCGATCGCTTTCGCGCGAAGGCCAGCAAAGCGTCTCAGGCGCAAAGCAAGCTGAAGCAGATCGATCGGATGGAAAAAATCGCGGCGCCTACCGCGCGCGGAAAGACGATTAAGTTTCACTTTCCGCAGCCCGCTCGTAGCGGCCAGCGCGTCATCGTGCTGAAGGAAGTAGACCATGCTTACGGCGACCTGGTTGTATATCGCGGACTACAATTTACCGGCGAGCGCGGTCAGCGCACCGTGCTGGTAGGACCCAATGGTGCCGGCAAATCGACCCTGCTCAAACTCCTGGCCGGCGTGATGCCGGTACAGCACGGGACGCGCGAGGTTGGCCATAATGTGCGGGTCGGCTATTTCTCGCAGCATCGCGTCGAAATGCTGAATGTGCGGCATACCGTCCTGGAAAGCGTGCTCGATTCACCAAACCCGGTCGCCGAGCAGACCGCGCGGACCGTTCTAGGGTCGTTCCTTTTTCGCGGGGATGATGTTTTTAAGTCGGTGGCAGTCCTCAGCGGTGGTGAGAAATCCCGTCTAGCTCTCGTTAAGTTACTACTCGATCCGCCTAA
>JBBQHM010000076.1:0-10585 GCA_038323965.1 Chthoniobacterales bacterium
GAGCGGGGGAGCGAGCAGCGCCCCGGTGATGATGACGGCGGCAAAGTAGCCCGCCAGTTTTGCTGCATCTTTCAAGCGCGATAGTGTAGAAGCAGCCCACTATGCCGCGTCAACACGTCTGGACAACCCGCGAAGATGATGGCTGTAAACGTGAGGTCCGCGCGACGCGTTTTGCCGGCGAATGGAAATTGCAGGCCAAACGGTCGGATGCGACGGAATGGACCTACTACGACCGGCCACTCGATGACGACCTTGCTGCACTGCAAGACCTGATCGAACGGAAGTATCGTCGCCGCCGCGCCACTGCCGACGACGTGACCGCCGTCGCTAAATTGATTCGTGAACAGAACTCAGATTAATACAGCGCATCAGAGTTTTTAAAACATGAGGCTGAGATAGTTGAACATGTTTTTACGCGTCAACCGAATTCATAAATCCAGGTATTTATGAAAAAAGAACGCCTGGATGTCGTGTTGCACCAACGCGGATTTTTCGACAGCCGAGAGAGCGCTCGCCGCGCAGTCATGGCGGGCGAGGTGCATGTGGACGGGTTCACCAGTCCCAAGCCCTCAACGCCCGTCGCCCGCGACGCCCAGCTGACGATCGACGCGCAGCCGCGGTTTGTCGGCCGCGGCGGATTGAAACTCGACGCTGCGCTCGACCATTTCGAGATCGACGTGCGCGACCAGCTGGCGATCGACATCGGCGCATCGACCGGTGGGTTCACCGATTGCCTGCTCCAACGCGGTGCGCGCAAGGTTTACGCGATCGATGTCGGCCATAATCAACTAGCGTGGAAAATTCGGCAGGATCCGCGCGTCGTCGTCATGGAAAAAGTGAACGCGCGATACGCCAGCGAGGGATTTTTATCAGAAGTCGGCGATATTTGCGTCATCGACGTTTCCTTCATTTCATTGACTTTGATCTTGCCGAGCGCCTTTGCTTTGACGAGTCCAGAAGCCGGAGTGATCGCACTAATCAAACCGCAATTCGAACTGGCACGAGCCGATGTTTCCCGCGGTGGAATTGTGCGCGAACCCGATTTGCATCAGAAAGTGCGGGATAAGATCGCGGCATTCGTCGAGAAAAGCGGGCATGAAGTCATAGGAATGACTCCAGCTGCGATCACCGGCACCGACGGCAACCAGGAATTCTTTATATGCGTCCGAAAACGATCGGTCTAATCGCGCACACTGGTAAGGCGGCCGCGCTCGAGTTAATTCCGGAGCTGGGCCGCGAGTTCGCGGCCGCGGGCGTTCGCGTAATCCTGGAAGATATAACGAGCGAAGCCTGCCAGCTGAAGGACGGACAGCCGCTGGCGCAACTGGCGAAAGCTGCCGACCTGCTCGTCGTGCTGGGCGGAGATGGGACAATCTTGAACGTCGTCGCGCGCCTCGGGACGGAGTTGAAGCCGATCTTCGGTATCAACGTCGGCTCGCTCGGCTTCCTGACCTGCGCCGGCTCGACCGGGCGCAAAGAAACGGTCGCCAGCATTGCGCAGGGAAAAATCTCGTTCAGCCGCCGCACGTTGCTCGAAATCCAACTCCGTAATCCCGGCGCTGAACCAGTGACCTCGATGGCGCTGAACGATGTCGTCGTCAGCCGGGGCGAAATCTCACGTCTCGTTAGGTTGAGGACAACGGTCGACGGCGAAGTGCTTACTGAGTTCAATGCCGATGGGCTCATCATCGCGACACCCACTGGTTCGACAGCCTATTCTTTATCCGCGGGCGGACCCATCCTCGAACCTCGCTCGGGCGTTTTCGTCATCACACCCATCTGTCCACATGTCCTAACGAATCGTTCCGTAATCGTTTCCGACGACGCCGAGATCGTAGTCGAAGCCACCGAGCGATCCTATCCGGTGTTCCTCACGGTGGACGGGCGGGATCCGGTGGCGGTAGAAACGGGGGGGACGATCGCGATGCGCAAATCGACGCAACATCTCGAGCTGGCGGTCCTGCCGGACGTCTCCTTCTTCAGCGTACTCCGCCATAAGTTGAAGTGGACTGGTAGTAACGTGTAGCGCGAATTCAGGTCAACCAGACGCACTGGAAGGCATCTCAGCGTGGCGTTTGATGACCGCCAGATTGCTCCGCCGCTTGCGTGAAGGGATTGAAGGTTGGGTCCGGTCGCAGATCAGGTAGCGGCTCATGGATTTCCAATAACCAGCGCGGACGTCCGAACGTAAGTGGTTCGATCGCCAGATTAACCGTCGGGTCGAACATAAGCTGCGGCTTGCGGCCATTGATGGCCGCCTCCACTTTGGCGGTGACTTCGATCGGCCTGGGACCACTCACCGGAGCGAGACGCGCGAGGTAGTGCGCACATTGCACGATCAGGTCGGGGCGCCATCCCATGAGGTGCCACTGGGCCGGGTTGAGAAAGGCCGAGGCCGCGATGCGCTGCGATGTGCCCGAGTTGGGATCCGTCACGTGGAAATAAGCGCGCACGCGATGGCTTTCGAGCAGCATCCTCCAGCTGAATCGATGCTCCATCTCATACCACTCGACTCCACCGCGATGGAGAAATGGCCGCAGTGGAACGAGTAGTTGAATCGCAGCGTAAAGCGCGGCCAGCGCGACGACCAACGTTTGGCGGCGCGCGGACAGCGGATGCACGCGTTGCTGCGATTTCGCATTCCGGGCCGGCAACATCCTGCCCAGCCATCGTCGCGGCCAGTCTGGAGAAAGGAAGAGAGTCGTCGCGAGCAATGCCAGCCAGGGAAAGACCTCGAGCGGAAACAGCTGCGAGTTCATGATGTGAAAGGCGGACGCAACCGAGAAGGCAAATACGCGAGTCCTTCTCCAGAGCAGCAGTGGAACGATGAAGAGATCGAATGCTAACGACGTGTAGGCAAAGGCGTAGACAGTCGGCGGGAGGCGGAAAAACCGCAGGACCGCCGCCGGCTGCGGGGAAGTCAGCAGCCACACCCGCATCGGTTCGCCGTGGAGCCAATCGGGCGAAAGCTTGGCCACGCCGGCGAAGAAATACACGACCCCGATCTGCAGGCGCAGGATCCAGAGCGCACACGCCGGAATGGTTTGCGTGGGGGGACGCTGCTTAAGCCAGACATCGAGTGACAGGACGCGGTGCGCCGGGATGATCGTCAACAAGCCGGCGAACAGGCAGATCAGGTAGGTGTGGTTGACCCAGCGACCGGCATCCAGCAGGAAGGTGTAAGTGTAGCCTAGGAAAAAGAGCGCGCTACTGATCCGGTAGAGAAACCCGGCGGCGATGAATGCAGCCAGCACGCACAGCACACCGCAGTGGAGATAAAGACCGTCGCCCGGCCAGGGCTGCACCCATCCGAACCCGTAGTATTTAAAGAGGAGGTGGGGCTGAATCCAAAAGTATGCGATTCGATCGCTCGCGAAGAAGACCCCGATATGCCAGATCATCAGGAGGCCAAAGGCAACGCGGAACACCGCCACGCCCGCGGCATCGACCGGCGCGAAGGCCTCCGCGACTATCCTTTCGAACGCTGACCTATTCTCGACACGCGCCCGGGGTTTCAAGAGGCAACGTTATGGCTTTAAACCATCCGAGAGGCAACACGTAACGCAAAGCCGTCGGAACTGACGAATGGAAGGAGAGTGTGCGCTCCTACCTCGCTGGATTTCATATGACATATATTGGTTGATGTTATCGGCGAGTGGTGATTGGCGGGAAATAGATCGTAGCCTACGGTCTGGCAATGCCTGAACCGCCGCCCTTCGTTATTGGCGTCCCGGCCACCGCTCAGGACTGGGCTTCCTATTACGATTTACGCTGGCGGGTCCTGCGGGAGCCTTGGGCGCAACCGCGTGGATCGGAACGCGATTCCCTCGACGAAACTGCCTGGCATCTCTGTGGTAAATGTTCGAACGGAAGGATCATGGCGACGGCTCGCCTCCACCTCAATTCGCCTACGGAAGCGCAGGTTAGATACATGGCGGTCGACCCCGTTTTTCAGGGATGTGGCGTGGGCGGACGGCTGCTGGAGGCGCTGGAAGCGCGTGCACGGAGTCTCGGCTGCCGGATTATGACCCTCAATTCCAGAGATTCAGCGCGTTGCTTCTACGAAAAACAGGGATACGTCGTCGTCTCTCCCGCGCCGACCCTGTTCGGCTCGATCGAACATGTAAAGATGTTGAAACAAATCGGCTAAACTAAGTTGAATCAACTTATTAGTTCTATTTTTTACGCACAATACGCTCGTAGCTTTTGAGGATCATTCCATCGGTATTGGGACCGAAACCACCCATTTGCTGCTCTTGACGCCTGTCCGGGTGCTGTTACCCTCGCCACTCAAATCTATGTCTAAACGTCTCCTGCTCCTTTCCTCACTCGCTGCGGCAGCTCTCCTGGGCATGATGGCCAGTTCGCTCAGTTTTGGCGCCGAACAGGAAGCGGCGAGCGGCGGAAACAGCATCAAAGACATGATGTCGCCCGATCAGTTCAGCGCTGCGGGGCTCGAGAAACTCTCTTCGGAGGAATTGCAAAGTCTCGACAACTGGCTGAATCGCGATCGACAGAAAACCGAGCAAAAGGCGACGGAAAAGGCGGCCAAAAACTCGAAGTCAAAGATGGATCTGATTGTCAGCCGGGTCGATGGCGAGTTCCTTGGTTTGACTGGCCGAACAGTGATCCGGCTGGAAGACGGGACATCGTGGAAACAGGCCAACGCGGACGATCATTTCCGGGCAAACAATACTGACCACCCTGGTTGCGCCGTGATCCACACGTATCTTGGCTACAAGATGCGCATTGCGGGCACCCCGGAGTTCTACGTCAATCCGTCGCGATCGAAGTAATCAGGCCAGCGGCGAGAAGGACCCCGCGCTGTGCGCGAGGCGCGACAGCCCGAATTCTTCGTGCGTGAGCTGAGCCGCGCGATCGACGTCCGGTCCATCGACGATCACGGCGATTTTGATCTCCGAGGTGGAGATGAGCTGGATGTTGATCCCGCCGCGCCCAAGACATTCGAAAAACTTCGCGGCAACGCCGGAGTGCGATCGCATACCAATCCCGACGACGCTCAGCTTCGCCACGCCGCTCTCCGCCTTGATCGCGGTCGCTCCGAGTTCGCCGGCGACCTTGTCCAGCACCGCGCGCGTCTGCTCGAGGTCCGCTTCGTTAATGGTAAACGACAAATCGGTGACGTCGGTGGTGGAAACGTTCTGCACGATCATGTCGACGCCGATGTTCGCATCCGCGACCGCGGAGAAAATGCGCCCGGCCGCACGCGGTCGATCGGGCACGCCACTGACCGTCACCTTCGCCTGTTTGCGATCGATGCTCACGCCGCGGATCACGACGTCTTCCATGTTCACGGTTTCCTCTTTCGCGATTGTGCCGACGGTCGGGTGGAAGCTTGAGCGCACCTCGAACTCAACTCCGAATTTCTTGGCAAACTCGACGGCGCGCGATTGCATGACCTTGGAACCGGCGCCGGCCATCTCCAGTAGTTCGTCGTAGGAAATTTCGTCGAGCTTCTGCGCTTCCGCCACCACGCGCGGGTCGCAGGTAAAGACGCCATCGACATCGGTGAAAATCTGGCAAGCGTCGGCGTTCAACGCGCCTGCGAGTGCAATTGCGGAAAGATCGGATCCGCCGCGACCGAGTGTTGTCGTTTCGCCATCAGCACTTTGACCCTGGAAACCAGCAACAATCACTACGTAATCTTCGTCGAGCAGCGCATGAATCTGGCGCGGGCTGATATTGGCGATCTTGGCTTTGGTATGAATTCGGTCGGTGAGAATTCCTGCGTCGGCGCCGGTCAGCGAGACGGCAGGAACGCCCAGCGCATTGACCGCCATCGCGGTCAGGGCGGAGGCAGCCCGTTCACCCGTCGCGAGAAGGATGTCGAGCTCGCGCGGCTTCGGCTGCGCGGAAACATCTTTCGCGAGACCGATTAATTCGTCCGTCACACCGGCCATCGCGGAAACGATGGCGACGACGTGCGCTCCTTCGCGCTGTGTTTCCACGATGCGCTGCGCGACGGCCCGAATGCGTTCGGCGCTACCGACGGAAGTCCCGCCATACTTTTGAACGATCAAGCGCATTGCGCGCGCAGACTTAAATCGAAGCGCGCCGCGACGCGAGCGCTTTCGCTCAAGAGCTACGCGCCAATGGCGTCGCGCACGGCGCTCGATTCTGCCGGGACCGGCGCGGAAAGTGCAATCCGCTGAGCGACGACATCGGGATCTTTCAGGCCGTGGCCAGTGACCGTGCAGACGATGCGCAGATCGACGCCGCGAAGCATTTCTTGTTTCTGACGGGCCCAGCGCATTAGTCCTGCGATCGGCGCGGCGCTCGCTGGTTCCACAAAGATTCCCTCGTGGGAAGCGAGCCACGATTGCGCCGCGAGTATCTCCTCGTCGCTCACGATATCGACGGCGCCGCGCGATTCATAGATCGCTGTTTGCGCCTGCTGCCAGCTTGCCGGATTCCCGATTCGGATCGCCGACGCAATCGTTTCGGGACTTTCGACGATCGCCCGGCGGAAGATCGGAGCGGCGCCTTCCGCCTGGAATCCGATCATTCGAGGTAAATGCGCCGATGGATTGCGTTCGCGAAGCTCGCGATAGCCACGCCAACAGGCCGTCAAATTGCCGGCATTCCCCAGTGGCAAAATATGAATATCGGGAGCATCCCCAAGTTCATCCACGATCTCAAACGCAGCTGTCTTCTGGCCTTCGATTCGATCGGGATTAATGGAATTCACAATCGCAAATCCTGATGCAGCGCCAAGTTCGCGGACGATGCGCAAGGCGTCGTCGAAGTTGCCGTTTATCGCGACCACCTTCGCGCCGTAGATGTAGGCTTGCAGCAATTTCCCGCTCGCGATTTTACCTGCCGGCAGAACGACAGCGCAGCGTAAAGCTGCCCGTGCGGCATACGCTGCAGCGGATGCGGAAGTGTTCCCGGTCGATGCGCAGATCAGAGTTTTTGCGCCGGCTTCAACCGCCTTCGAAACGGCAACGGTCATGCCCCGGTCTTTGAATGAACCGGTTGGATTGAGACCTTCGAATTTTATGAAAACCGATCCGCCGGTGAGCTCGGAAAGTCGGGGCGAATGAATGAGCGGCGTCGAACCTTCGCCGAGCGAAACAACCGGAGTTGCGTCGGTGATCGGCAAATACTGGCGGTAGCGCGCGATCACTCCCCCGCTCCGTTTGTTGTCCACCGGCATCACGTGACTCGAAGCGAACTCGAGGATTTGTCCAGTTCGCACAGCGAAAAGCGTTGCAATAAACGCTCTCCCGTTCTCCGTTATTGGCGCGCTCTTGCTGCGCGATTTCCGTATGCCTTCGCTTAAAAAAGAACAGAAGCTGCGCCTGCTCCGTTTGATGCTGGAGAGCCGTCACGGCGATCTGCGGGAGCAAAACCTGAATCGTCAGGGCAAGGGACATTTTCATGTTTCCGGGATGGGACACGAAGCGCTGGCGGCGGTGTCAATGCAGATGGAGCCGGATGATTACATTGTCCCGTACTATCGTGATCGCGGCCTGGTGCTCGGTCGTGGAGTGACGACGCGCGAGCTTGCGATGGAATATTTCGCGAAGCGCGATACGGCAAGTGGCGGTCGACAAATGCCGTCGCATTACAGTCACGCGCCGCTGCACATTTGGAGCGTGCCAACCCCTACCGGCTCGCAACTTCTTCCCGCCTGCGGAATGGCGTGGGGAATGCAATTGGACGGCAAGAAAGGCGCAGTGGTCACCACGATTGGCGATGCGGCAACGCGCCAGGGCGATTTCTATGAGGCCGTTTGTTTCGCGAAAGAACGGCAACTGCCGGTGCTCTTCATCGTCGAGGATAACGGTTACGGCATCAGCAGCCCGACGCGCAAAATTACACCACGCGCGCTGTCAGTCCTCGAGCCAAGCGATTGGCAGGAAGTTCCGGGGCACGATGCCGAGGCAGTATTCAAAGCGGGGGCCGACGCTTTCGCTCACATCCGTGCGGGCAAAGGTCCGGTGTTTTTGTGGGTAGTGATGGAGCGGTTATCGAGTCATACGAGTACGGATGATCACCGACTTTACCGCCGGGAAGATGAGCTGAAGGAACTCGATAAGCGCGATCCGCTGCGCTGCTGGAAAGAGCAGCTCATCGCGGACGGGATCATCACGGCAGAAGAAGTTGAGCGACTCGACAACGAGATCAAAGAACGCATTCGCAAAGAATTCGCCGAAGCCGAGCGCGCCCCGGAACCAAGCGCGGATAGTCTCGAGAACAATGTCGTCGGGAAATTTCCGGAACTGAACGACGAAGTGCTCCCGGCCGGAAAATATCGGATCGGCGACACGATCAATAAAACACTGCGTCTTGGTCTTGAGCGCGATAAACGTCGCGTGATTTTTGGCGAAGACATCGAGGATCCGAAAGGCGGCGTTTTTCGCCTGACGCAGAAACTTTCCACTGAATTTCCCGAGCAGGTGTTCAATTCGCCGCTCGCGGAGTCAACTATTCTTGGCGTGGCCTGCGGCCTCGCGGCCTACGGTAAGCGTCCTGTCTTCGAGCTGCAGTTTATCGATTTCATTTATCCGGGATTCAACCAGCTCGTTACTAACATCAGCACATTGCGCTGGCGTTCGTTCGGCAATTGGACCTGCCCGATGGTACTCTACGCGCCGTATGGCGCTTATCTGCCGGGTGGAAGTTTGTGGCACAGCCAGGCGAACGAATCCGCCTTCGCGCATTATCCCGGATTGTCGGTTGTCATTCCAAGCACACCCGAGGACGCCGCAGGATTGCTTTGGACCGCAATGCACTGCGAGGACCCGGTCATGTTCCTGGTGCCGAAGCATATGCTTTGGGCCGAGGTAGAATCGGCTGAGCCGGTGCGCGCGATTCCTCTGGGTAACGCAAAGACGCGTCGACACGGCTCGGACGTCACAGTTATCGCGTGGGGAAACACCGTCGAGAAAGCGCAGGAAGCGATCGCCGCTCTCGAGGGCGAAGCGAGCATCGAGCTGATCGACCTCCGCTCGATTGTGCCGTGGGACAAGGAAACCATCGCCGAGTCTGTCCGAAAAACGGGGCGCGTGATTGTTGTGCAGGAAGACAGCGAGAACTGCAGCGTCGGACAAATGATCATCACTTATCTCGCCGGTCAGCCGGACATTTGGTCAGCGATGACGAGTCCTCCAATTCTCGTTAGCAAAGCCAACGTCATGATTGGCTACAATCCGATTTATGAATATGCCGCGCTTCCCGATACCGCTCGGATTGTAGTAGCCATACGCAAATCCCTTTCCGCCAAAGCGGAGCGCAAACCTGTAGCCGCGGTCGCCGGCCGCGGTCTGGATGATGGAGCTGTTGAAGAACCGCCGCCGGCGACCGCGGCTACAACGAAGGCAAAGACGCCAGCCGGTCGCGCCCAAACGATCACGGTCCCGATCATGGGCGAAGGGATTCGGTCTGCGAAAGTTGTCGCGCTGTTAAAAAAGCCCGGCGACGCGATCGAACTCGATGATCCGCTTTGCGAACTGGAAACCGACAAGGCCGTTTATCCCGTCGAGTCGTCATTCGCCGGCCTCATGGGTGAATGGAAAACCGAAGTCGGCGCCACCGTTGAGATCGGCCAGGAACTCGGGACGATCGCAGCGAGCGGTGCTGATCTTGAAGATAGGATAGATACAGCATCTCCACCCTCTCCGTCGAAAAATGGCGCGAACGCGGTCGAGCCAAAATCACAAACGCCGACTCGTGAGCCCGCATTGTCGCCGACGATTACGCGGAAACTCAGTCGCGTCATTCCCGCGAACCTGCAGATCGATGCGCGGTGGAACGCGATCCGCGAAGCGCGCGCGCTGACGAAGAAACGCGACGGTAAAAGTGCAGCGTCGCCCAGCGTTATGATTGCGTGGGCGGTGGTGCGCGCGATGGACAAACATGCGCCGTTTCGCCGGCTCGCGCTCGATGATGATTCGATTATTGAAAACAAAAATTTCGATCTCGGAATTGCGGTTGCGATCGACGGCGACCGACTGGCAACTGCGGTAATCACCAACGCAAACCAGAAAACCTGGGACGAATTCACGGCGGCGTATCGGCAGGTTGTGGAAGAGACGCGGACGGGACGCGTCGACGCGATGAACGCGCCAGTTGTCATCAGCAGTCTTGGCGCGTTCGGCGTCCGGGCGGCCGCTCCGATCGTCGTGCCGCCGTCAGTTGGAACATTGTTCGTGGGAATGGCGCACCAGGAATTGATGTCGAACGGAAAGAAAAACGAAACGGCCGAAGTCATCACGCTCTCGCTGACTTTCGATCATCGCGTCGTGAACGGCGCTGGCGCAGCGAATTTCGTGCGCGAAATTGCGAACGAGATCGAGCGATTCGCAATTCCGTCGCAAGTGCCCGCTTAAACGCGTCGCGTTTTGAATCCAGCGGTGAAACTCATCGAGTGCCCACGCGATGCGTGGCAGGGCCTAGCGCGTCAGATCCCGACTGAGCTCAAGGTTCGCTATCTGCGCTCGCTGATCGAGGCGGGATTCAAACACATTGACGCGGTGAGCTTTGTTTCACCGAAAGCCGTTCCGCAAATGTCGGACAGCGAAGAAGTGCTCGCGCAACTCGCTCCGCCGCGAGACGTCGA
>JBBQHM010000077.1:0-10505 GCA_038323965.1 Chthoniobacterales bacterium
ATCACCTCCACGCACGGCCGAACCGGCTTAAAGCATGTGCTCATCGGGAGCACTGCCGAGCAGGTTGTCCGCTACAGCAAGTGCCCAGTGCTGGTTGTTCCGCGAACACAAGCGGCGTCCGCACCTAGTTCAGCATAAACGTATGAAAAACTTCGTCCTGTTGATCACAGCAATCACATTCCTGACGTCGCAGCAGTTAGACGCCGCGGCCAAGCCGAGAGAGCACTCGGCGAAACGCCAGCCGCTCACCTTCGGCAATGTAACGTCCTTCTTTCAGGACGCTTTACGCCGCGCTCCCTTGAAGGTGTACAAACGTTGCTCTATCTTTTCTGAGGGCGAATGGACAAACGCGAATTGGTACAACCACTCGGTGATCGTTGTCGAGAAGGCGGATGAAGATGTGGAAGTAACCTTCATCATGACCGGTGATGAGGGAATGAATTGGGTGAACGAGTTTTTGGACAGCCCCTTCTTCCAACGTTCCGAGACCGAATCCCTATTCCAACTTTTGAATAATGGACACGGGACGCGAAGAGCGAAGGTGGGACGGTTCGCAGTGGAATTGAGCCGTTGGCAGCCGCGCCACCACGAGATCGTCGTCTTGAGTCTTACTCCGCGGAAGCGATGAAGAGCGAAATCGAACACCGCTCTTGCGCCGGCGCAGGAGAATGACGTGAGGCTCTCGAACACCTTCTCCTGCCTTATATCGATGACGGGCCTCTCCCTCATGCCGGGACTAACGCTCAAAACAAAATCGCTCGGGTCAGAGCTTCGACCTCGGACTTCGATCAACGAAGAGAAATCGAACACGGACCGCGCGGCAGGTCACAGATCGCACTGACATTTGGTGCGGGCGCCGCTGCAGACTGCTTTACTGATCTGATCACCGCGCTAAGCAACGCCGGTGTGAAAAACACGTTCTTCATCACCGGAAAATGGGCGCAGGAGAATCCAGCATGTACTCAGGAAATCACTAAGCTTCACGCCTGTGGGCAATCACGCTTTCGAACAATGCCGGATCGGCCACAGCCAAACCGTGGAACTCCTCTACGTGTGCCAGCAGCAGATTGACCTTCAACGTCCTGGCGATGGCCGCCGCGATATCCACCGCTTCCACCGCTGTGGCGGAAAAATCGGTCCCGCACACGATCGGCCGGTAATCTTTCGTTTGCTTTGAATTTTCGGCTGTCATTTTTTTTCCATATCGCCGGCACGATCTTAACCCGGTGTCGAGCGCTTAAGTTCTTTCTAAGCTGCGGCTTTTTCGGTGTCGTCGTTGTGACCTGAGTCGGATGCGTCGCCGCTTCGTATAATGCCTCCACCCAGTGAATGTATTCCACGTAGAGTGACGTCATCCCATCGTTCGGCCGCGGCTCGAAGAACCGCAGTTCGTGCTGTCCGCTGTTCGCGGCTTCGAGAAACTCGCGATCGTACGCTTTCGTGCTGAAGACGGCGACTTTCATGAGGACAAGGTGATCTCTGCTTCCCATTCGCCCTCCGCAGCGTCGAATTGCAGATCGAAACCTGCCTCCCTGCTGACCCGCAGCATCGCTCCGTTGTCGGGCAGAATATGGCCTGTGATTCGATGAAGCTTTTCCTGGCGGCCAACTTCAATCAGCAGTCGGAGAAGGGCCGTTCCGAGACCACTGCCTTGCCATGCGTCCGCGACGACGATGGCGAACTCGCCTTCATCCAATCCGTGCGCTTTGAGTAAGCGCGCTACGCCGAGAATCTCGTGCTGTCCATCATCGCGCGTATGATCGGCTACAAGAGCAATCTCGCGATCGTAATCGTTGAAGCAGGCGCGCGTCAGTTGTTCGTGCCCGGTCCGCTGTTCAAGACTAACGGAGCCAAAATAGCGAAAACGCACGCTCTCCTCGGAGAGCGACTTATGAAACTCCACCATGGCCGGTTCATCTTCGGGACGGATCGGGCGAATCGTTACAGGCATGCCATCAGCCAATACGACCGACGTTACGTACTGTCCGGGGTAAGGCCGGATTGCGAGCCGTGGTAAGTCATTAGGCGACACTTCCGCGGGATACAGAACGATCCGCGCGTCGAGCGCGATGATTCCTTCCGGCCCGGCGAGGAGAGGATTGATGTCGATCTCTTTGATGCGCGGCTGCTCGGCCACGAGCTGACTGAAGCGGACGACGATTTCTTCCAGCGCCGCAAGATCAACAGGCTTGCGGCCGCGCACGCCCAGCAACGCGCGATAGATTTTTGTCCGTTCGATGAGACGACGCGCGAGCGTCCGATTAAGTGGCGGAAGGGCAAGCGCGCGGTCTTTCATGACCTCGACCAATTGGCCTCCGGCACCGAACAGCAGCACCGGCCCCAGCTGCGGATCGACGCTGCTCCCGAGGATCAGTTCGTAGCCTTCGCGCACGACCATTGGTTGAACGACGACGCCGAGAAAATCTTCGACCCGCGCATGCTGGCGCACGCTGTTTTCGATTTTGTGATAAGCCGCACGCACAGCGGCGTCGCCTTCAAGGTTAAGCTGCACGCCACCCACATCGGATTTGTGCGTGATCGTTTCAGAATAGATCTTGAGAACGACGGGGCGGCCGAACTGCGCCGCCTTCGCGACCGCTTCGTCCGCGCTGCTCGCGATCTCAGTCAGCGTGACCGGTATTCCGTAGGCACCGAGCAGCTCTTTGGCCTCCGGTTCCGCCAGCAGCGTGCGATGGTCCGCCGCGACGGGACTGATAATGCGTAACGCGGCCGCACGGGCCGCCGTGCCGTTTACTTCGCCGGGCAATGCGGGTGTTTCGTAAAGGGCGCGCAACGCGTGAGTGTATTGCCAAAGGTAACAGAAGGCACGCGCGGCAGTATCCGGATATGGGAAGACCGGAATGCCTGCTCGTTCCAAAATCTCGGTCGCTTCACGGACGCACGCGCCACCCATGAAGCTGGCAAGAATTGGTTTGCGGCCGAGTTTCGCGAACCGGGTGAGCTGTCGCGCCGTCGCAATGGGTTCAGTCATCGCTTGTGGGGTGAGGACAACGAGCAAGCCGTCATTATTCTCGTCGCGCGCTACGATCTCGACGGCGCGCTCGTAGCGGTCCGCATCAGCGTCGCCAATGAGGTCGATCGGGTTGCCGTGGCTCCAGTGTGCGGGCAGAACTTTGTCGAGCGCTGCGGTCGTCTCAGGCGACAATGGCGCGGCCTCGCCGCCGTTAGCGATCAACATGTCGGTGGCGAGTGCGCTCGGGCCGCCGCCGTTCGTGACGATGGCGAGGCGGGGGCCACTCGGACGCGGCTGTTTGCCGAGCAGTTCCGCCATGTAAAACAGCTCGGCGATCGTATCGACGCGCAAGACACCGGCGCGCCGGAACGCAGCATCCACCACTTCGTCACTGCCGGTTAATGCGCCGGTATGCGACGCCGCGGCTTTCGCGGCCGCCTCCGTCCGTCCGACTTTGATGACGATGATTGGTTTCGTTAGGGCCACTTCGCGCGCAGCGGAAATAAACGACCGCGCGTCGCCGATCGACTCCATGTAAAGGAGGATGCTGCGCGTGTGGGGATCATCACCGAGGTGGTAGATCAGGTCGCCCCAATTCACATCGAGCATCGAGCCGACAGAAATGAAGGCGCTGAAGCCAAGTTGCGCGCCAAAGCTCCAGTCGAGAATGGCAGTGCAGAGCGCCCCGCTCTGGCTGATGAATCCAATATTGCCGGGAAGCGCGAGTGGCTTCGCGAATGTGGCGTTCAGCCCAATGTGCGGCAGCATGATGCCAACGCAGTTGGGCCCGATGATGCGCATAGCGCCGCGTTCGTCCGTGATCTGCTTTTCCAGTTCGCACCCGCGTTCCCCGATCTCCTTAAAACCCGCGGAAATGATGATCGCGCCTTTCACTCCGGCCTTCGCGCAATCGCGCACGATGCCCGGAACCGTCGCTGCGCGCGTGGCGATCACGGCAAGATCAACCTGCTCGGGAATGTCGCTGATGCCTCGCCATGTTTCGCGCTCCAGCACGCTCTCCCGTTTTGGATTGATCGGATAAAAGCGGCCTTGGAACTCGCACAAATTCTCCATCAGCGCGCGTCCGACATTTCCCGCCGTATCCGTGGCGCCAATCAGCGCCACCGATTTCGGCCCGAACATCGCGTCGAGCCCCAGTCGAGTTCGCGGCAACAGATGATGCGAACCGGGGTCCTGTTCGGGTGGGATCGTAACTGCAAGAGCCGGCTTCATCGCTTCGCTAAAATTACTTTCCGATGCTCGGCGACGATTGCCACAGTGGTCTTGAGGACGCTGTCCGGGTTCAGCGAAATGCTGTCGATCCCTTGCTCGACGAGAAACTGTGCGAACTCGGGATAGTCGCTCGGCGCCTGGCCGCAGATGCCGATCTTGCGGCCCTTCGCGTGGCAGACGGTGATCACGTCGGCGATCATCTTTTTTACCGCCGGATTTCGTTCATCGAAGATGGGCGCAACAATTTCGCTGTCGCGATCGACTCCCAGAACGAGCTGCGTGAGATCGTTCGAGCCGATGCTGAAGCCGTCGAAGATTTCCGCGAACTCTTCGGCGAGGATCACGTTGCTCGGGATTTCACACATGACGTAAAGTTCGAGTCCATCATCGCCACGTTTCAGGCCGTGCTTTGCCATCTCGGCTTGTACGAGCAGGCCTTCCTCGACCGTGCGGCAGAACGGGATCATGAGCTTCACGTTCTTTAATCCCATCTCGTGGCGCACTTTCTTCATGGCGCGACATTCCAGAGCGAAGGCTGCCTGGTAGCGCGGGTTGTAATAACGAGATGCGCCGCGAAAACCGAGCATCGGATTTTCTTCGACCGGCTCATAAGCGCGGCCGCCAATCAGATTTGCATATTCATTCGTCTTAAAATCGCTCAACCGTACGATTACATCCTTCGGATAGAACGCTGCCGCAATCATAGCGACGCCTTGCGCGAGTTTATCGACAAAGAATTGCGCCTTGTCGTCGTAGCCAACCGTCAGCTTGTCGATCTCGGCGCGAACCGATGCGTCTTCGATCTTCGCGTAGTCAAGGAGTGCAAGCGGATGCGCTTTGATGTAGCTCGTGATGATGAACTCCTCGCGCGCGAGGCCCACGCCATCATTCGGAATGAACGAGAGCGCGAATGCGCCTTCCGGATTAGCGACGTTCATCATGATCTGCGTGCACGGCCGGCCGATCTCCTTCAAATCCGTGCGCTGCACTCGAAACGGCAGGCGGCCTTCGTAAACGGTGCCGGCGTCGCCGCCCGCGCAGGAGACGGTCACCACTTGCCCGTCGGTCAGCGATTCCGTTCCATGCTGCGTCCCGACAATCGCGGGCACACCCAGTTCCCGGCTGACGATCGCCGCGTGGCAGGTGCGTCCTCCGCGATCCGTGATGATCGCCGCCGCTTTCTTCATCACCGGTTCCCAATCAGGATCCGTCTTCTCCGCCACGAGTACGTCACCTTCCTGAAATTCATCGAGGAACTGCGCGCTCCTGATCACACGCACTGGTCCGTGCGCGATCTTTGCGCCCACGCTCCGGCCAGTGAGCAGAATCTTGCCGCGCCCTTGCAACTGATAGAGCTCGAGAACGTTTGCGTCTTTGCGCGAGTGAACCGTTTCCGGTCGCGCCTGCACAATGAACAACTCGCCGGTGATCCCGTCCTTCGCCCACTCAATGTCCATCGGCGTCGGTGTGCCGCGCAGCACGCTGTAGTGCTCTTCGATGATGCAGGCCCAGCGCGCGAGCGTGAGAATGTCGTCTTCGCCGACGGCTAAGCGCATGCGATCCGCTTCCGGCACGGGCACGTTCTTGACCGCGCCTGCGCCGGAGTCGTAGATCATCTTAATTTCTTTGCTGCCGATGATCTTTTGCAGAATCGGCCGGAAACCCTGCCGCAGAGTCGGCTTAAAGACGCAGTATTCGTCCGGATTAACGGACCCCTTGACGATGTTTTCGCCCAGGCCGTAAGCGGCGTTGATGAGCACCGCATCGCGAAACCCGGTTTCGGTATCGAGCGTGAAGATCACGCCAGAAGTGCCTACGTCGGAGCGCACCATGCGTTGCACACCGATGGAGAGCGCGACCTTCGCGTGCGCATAGCCTTTGTCCGCCCGATATGAAATCGCGCGTTCGAAAAAGAGCGAGGCAAAGCAGCGCAAACAGGCCGCGAGCAGCGCCTCTTCGCCGTGCACGTTCAGGAATGTCTCTTGCGCACCGGCGAAGCTCGCATCGGGCAAATCTTCCGCCGTCGCGCTGCTTCTGACGGCGACTGTGGTAGTTCCTTCTTCTTGCGCGCAGAGGTGCCGATAGGCGGCGCGAATCTCCAGCTCCACATCGCTCGGCAGTTTGGCGGAAACGATCGCCTCGCGGATTTTCGCGCTCCGCTTCTGGAGCTCGTGAATATCGGTCACGTCGAGATCGGCGAGCGAATGGTCGATCAGCGTTTTGAGTTTCGTCTGTTCAAGAAAGTGCCAGTAAGCGGCCGCGGTCGTAGCGAATCCGTTCGGCACCGAGACACCTTTTGCCGCGAGCTCGCGGCGCATCTCGCCGAGCGACGCGTTCTTACCGCCGACGAGCGGAATGTCCTCGATCCCGATCTCATCGAATCGCTTGATAAGCAGTGCGGCAGCAGCGCGTTGCGGCGGGACAGCCTCAAACGCCGGTGAGGTTCTCAGCGGAGGAACTACCGATTCAGGTGTCCGTTCATGCCCAAGATCGAGAATCTTCATGAGCTCAAGATAACGGCCGTCTCGCCACGCGACGCTTCCGCGCTTGCGAAAGACCGTTCATTTCTTGTGCACTGGTTCACTGATGCAGATCGTTTTCGCTTTCTTTACGACAATAAATTTGGGTCCACAGAGCGCCGTTGATTTGCCATGTAATAAAGGACCGGGACGGCCATGCGGCTGATGAGCAGCGACGCTATCTCGCCCGCCATCAACGCGATCGCCAAGCCCTGAAAGATTGGGTCGAGGAGGATAACACTGGCGCCCACGACGACGGCGAGCGCGGTCAACAGCATGGGCCGGAAACGAACCGCGCCGGCATCCACGACCGCTTCGGCCAGAGGCATTCCTTCGCGCACCCGCAGCTCGATGAAGTCGACCAGGATGATGGAATTGCGCACGACGATTCCCGCACCGGCCATGAAACCGATCATGGAGGTGGCGCTGAAAAACGCCCCCAACAATCCGTGCGCCGGCAAAACGCCGACGAGCGAGAATGGGATTGCGGCCATGACCAGGAGCGGCGTCAGGAACGAGCGAAACCAGCCGACCATCAGAACGTAAATGAGCACGAGCACGGCGGCGAAGGCTGCGCCGAGGTCGCGAAAAACTTCGATCGTGACCTGCCACTCGCCGTCCCACTTCAAGGCCGGGCGCTGACCGGTGAAGGGCATGCGCGCGTTGTAGATTTCGAGCGGTTCTCCCGTGCCGCCGAACTCGCGCGTATCGAGCGCGTGCAGTGCCTTGTTCATTTTCAAGATGGCGTAAACAGGGCTTTCGACCACGCCGGCGACGTCCGCGATGACGTACGTCACCGGGATGAGATTTTTGTGATAGATGCTCTTCTCGATGATGGTGCGCCGAACTTTCACCAGCTCACCCAGCGGCACGAGCGGCGCGGCGCCCGCGGCCCCGGGCTCTGGTAAAGCGTTGGCGTCGCCGGAGCGAACACGCAGTGCGAGCAATTCTTCGGGTGTCGTGCGCGACGAGCGCGGCAACTCGAGCATGACGTTTACGTCCTCTTTCTCGCGCGGCAGATGGAGCAGATCGACCGACTCTCCGCCGACCGCGATCCGCAGTGTTCGTGAGATTGTCTCCGCGCTGATGCCGTGCAGCGCCGCCTTTTCCTTGTCGATCACGAACAGCGCGCGCGGCTGGTCCGCCTCGACGTACCAATCGACATCCACGACACCGTCGGTTTGCTTGAAAATGTCGCGCACTTTCGTGGCGAGTTTGATTCTCGCAGTTTCCTCCGGACCGTAAATTTCCGCGACCAGCGTCTGCAAAACGGGCGGTCCGGGCGGCACTTCCGCGACAGCAACGCGCGCATCGTAGCGGGCGGCGATCTCGGCCACGCGCGGTCGAACGCGCTTGGCGATGTCGTGACTCTGGGCGTGACGTTCGCTTTTCGAAACAAGGTTGACCTGGATGTCGGCGACGTTCGCGCCGCGACGCAGGAAATATTGGCGAACCAGACCGTTGAAGTTAAACGGAGCGGCCACACCGGCGTACACTTGATAATTCGTCACTTCGGGTTCCGCGCGAATCGCGGCCGCTATCTCGCGCGCGGCTTGCGCGGTGCGTTCGAGCGCACTGCCTTCCGGCATGTTCAGGATCACTTGAAACTCGCTCTTATTGTCGAACGGCAACATCTTCACCTTCACCCAGCCGAACGCGACGGTGGCCATGGCGCCGAGTAGCAAGGCCGTGATGCTGCCGAGAAAAATCCAGCCAGTCCCGCGCACGGTAATCAGCGGTCCCATGATACGGCGATAGAGCCGCGTGAAAAAATCCTCCGCCTGCTCGAAATGACCGTGACTCCCCTCGGGCGATCTGCCCGCAGTGAGCTTGGTGTATTTTCTTCCCCACGCCAGAATCCGAATCGAAGCCCACGGCGTGACGATGAATGCGATCGCGAGCGACCAGCCCATGGCCGCCGTGGCGCCAATCGGAATCGGCCGCATATAAGGCCCCATCAGCCCGCCGACGAATGCCATCGGCAAGACCGCAGCCATGACCGCAAACGTCGCCAGGATCGTCGGATTGCCCACTTCATTCACCGCTTCGACCGCGATGGTTGACCAGTTCCGTCCGCGGTTTCGCGGCAAATGGAAATGCCGGACGATGTTCTCCACCACCACGATCGCGTCGTCCACCAGGATGCCGATGCTAAAGATCAGCGCAAAAAGTGTGATGCGATTCAAGGTGAAGCCGAGCAGGTAAAAAACGAGCAGCGTGAGCGCAAGGGTGGCGGGGATCGCGATGGCAACGATGGCCGATTCACGCCAGCCAAGCGTGAGACAGATGAGCAACGAAACACCGATCACCGCGATGCCCATGTGCAGGAGCAGCTCGTTCGATTTCTCCGCTGCGGTCTCGCCGTAATGGCGAGTGATCGACACCGTCACGTCGCCGGGAATCAACGTCCCTTTGAGTGTCTCGATTTTTCTCAGGACTTCTTCCGCGACGGAAATCGCGTTCGCGCCGGGGCGCTTCGCGACGCTGAGCGTTACGGCCGGCTCTTCATCGTGCAACGACGACTGCGCGCCGCCGTAGCCGAAGAAAACGTAGTTCGATGGTTCCTCCGCGCCGTCCACGATCTCGCCGACTTCGCGCAAGTAGACAGGCCGGCCCCCGAAGACGCCGACCACCACGTTGCCCACATCGGCCGCGCTGGTGAGGAAGGCGCCGGTCTCGATGATGACTTCCTGATTGTTCGTGGTTAATCCGCCCGCGCGGAATTGGCGGTTCGCCTGCTGCAACATCGGCACGAGCCCGGCCGCGCTCAGATTTCGCGAGGCGAGGCGCACCGGATCGAGCAGCACGCGCACTTCGCGGCGCGCGCCGCCGATGATCGACGTCTCGGCGACCAGCGGCACGGCCTTCACCGAATCGTCCACCTCCGCGACGAGCCGCCGCAACGTGAGATGATCGTAACGCCCGCTGTGAAAAGTCAGAGCCAGAATCGGAACGTCATCGATCGACTTCGGCTTGATCAGCGGGGCGCCGACGCCGTGTGGAATGCGGTCGAAATTGGAGCGCAGTTTTTCCGTCAGCTTGACCAGACTGCGCTCGACATCCTCGCCCACTTTGAAGCGCACGATGACGACGCTCTCGCTGTCGCGCGAGGTGGAATAGATGTATTCCACGCCCGGAATTTCCCAGAGTAATTTCTCCATCGGGCGGGTGGCGCGTTCCTCGACTTCCTTCGCAGAAGAGCCGGCCATGTTCACGAACACGTCCACAATCGGCACCTTGATTTGCGGTTCTTCTTCGCGCGGAAGGAGGAAGATCGCGGCGAGGCCGAGCAAGACCGCCGTGACGACGATCAGCGGCGTCAGCTTCGAGTTGATGAAAATCTGCGCGACGCGACCCGCTGGGCCATGCGCACCGGCAACCGCTGGCTCTTCGCTCGCCTCGCTCACGGCTGGACGGTGATCCGTTGTCCGTCGTGCAACTGCGCCGCGCCCTCGATGATGATGTTCTCCCCGGGGCTGATCCCGGCGAGCAACTCCACTTCATTTTGGGTGCGCTTGCCGGTGCGGACAAGACGGAGCTGCGCGTGCTGATTCACGGCCACGAAAACCGTTTCCATTTGTCCGCGTACTACGACGGCCGACGCCGGAACCCAGACGGCATCGGTTTTGCCGGTTGGCACGATAACGCGGCCGAACTGTCCGCTGCGCAGGCCTTCCGTCGGCGGCAGATCGAGTTTCACAAGAAAGGTGCGGGTCGCTGCGTCCGACGCCGGCGCCATCTCGACGACGACGCCCTGCAGATCCGCCGTGAGGGAGCTG
>JBBQHM010000078.1:0-10488 GCA_038323965.1 Chthoniobacterales bacterium
TCTGAGACGACCAACCGTCGAAGGATGAGCATGAAGCCTTTGGATTGGGTGGAGTTTAAGTGGGACCTCGCATCCGCGCCCGCGGCGCAGGAGCCCCTGCCCGAGCATTATCGCATTGCCGAGGCCACCGCGGAAGACGCGGAAGAAATTCGCAAAGTCGTTACCCGATCGTTAACGCTCGACCCGACCTGGAGCGCCGAGCTGGATCGCGTGATCGATATTGTAGATGAATGGGTGAACCGTGCCTTCGCCGCCGGCCATCCCATCGCTCTGCGCCACGGCCAGCGCATCATCGGCTGCGTGATGATTTCCGATGATCCCGCGTCGTCGAACAATCTCGCGCCCGGCCCCTGCGTTTCGATGGAGTATCGCAACCGGGGCTTCGGGACACAGTTGCTCGCTGCCGCTCTTGAATTCTTGCGCGCGAAAAACGTCACGCAGGCGGTTGCCGCCACTCGCGCCAGCGCAAACGCAGCTCGATCGCTTTACGCGAAATTCGGCGGAATCGCCGAAGTCGCAGACGCTGATCGTTTGCTGGCCGCCTGATCGAGCCCTCAGCTCAAGTCGCGTCCCGCGCGTACCAATCGATGCGGCGAGTCACATACATCACCACCGCGAGCAGGATGAACAGTGCGAGCGATCCCATGAGAAGCGCGTAATCCTGTTGCCGTAACGTAATGTAAAGAAAGGTGTAAACTCCCGTGAGTCCCGCGCCGACCATGAACGTGCGCGCGCCGCCACCAAGGAAGAATCGGCAATACCAGGTGATGAGAATCGTAGATGCGACAGCCGCCATCACATACGCATAACTGAAGCCGAGGAACTCCGAGATCGAGAGCAGCAGGAGGTAGAACAAACAAAGGGCTGCGCCGACCGTGAGATATTGGAAAGGATGGATGCGCTGCCGCGCCGTGACCTCGAACAGAAAAAATGTCGTGAACACCAGCACCAGGAACAGCACCCCATATTTGATCGAGCGTTCGACGTAGCGATAAGCGTCGAGCAGCGCCAGGAACTGCGTCCCGAAAAGTGAGGACGTCACCGCTGCTGTAGTAAATCGCTCGTTACCAGCACGGCTGGTCCAGGCCTGCGGATAATCGCGTCCGTAATACGAAATTTTCCAGCTCGCGTCGAACCCGGTCGACGTCACGTTTCTGGTGGCTGGAAGGAATGCTCCGTGGAACCCCGGATCGGGCCAGTTGGATTTTAATTCGGCGCGGTTCTGCACCCCGAAAGGGGCGAGGAAAATGCCGCCGCTGCCATTGACATCGAGCGCCATGGAATAATCCGTCGCAGCGCTCATCGGCTTATCGCTAGCCAGCAATGCGGTAGCGCCGGTCGTATAGCCCGGCACCTGCGATCCCGGCATTAACGGGCGCTTCGCCCCACCCCACTCCAGCATCAACGCTTCCTGCGTCCCTCGCAGGTCGCTGACCGCGATCGTTATAAAGGCATCGCGCCATTGCACATCGCGCACATCAATCTTCAACGCGCCGAAATCGGGCGGCGAAAACCTGCCGGACAGCTTTATCTGCGCCCGAAAAACCGCCGCATCGTAAATTCCGCGGTGCAGGGTCTGCGTCTGCACATCACCAGAAATATCGAGCGTCTCGGGAAGGAAATAGGCCGTGCCGATCGCAGATTCCTCCACTTCGCGCTTCTCGATTTTCCCGTCGAGCCCTGTGATCTCCTTCACCGTTTTGAATCGATACGCGTACGGGATTCCGAGCACAGGCCCGATGATGTTCTGCTCCTTGCCCCACTCCGAGGTGATGTTGTTCACCGCTTCGGTTCGCCGCAGCAGGCGGTCGCTCAGGACGCCTTCGATCATCGCCAGCGGGATAAGCATCACGAGAATTAATCCCCCGACGCCGATCAGTTTCATCAAAGTGCTGTGCCGCCGGCCAAACCATGGCTGCGAACGGGCCAAAGGCGGTGGTAGATTTACCGGCGAATTAACCATCAAGAAAATGATGATTAAATTGCCCCGCCGCGGCAACAAAATCCGCAGCGATGGGAGCGCTGGCTGGTCTGAGCGCGAAAAGTTGAATCCAAATCCCGGCGTTCAGCATCTTATGGATGAGAATGATTAAAGATTTCAAATTTGCTTTCCGGCAGCTGCTCAAAACACCCGGATTTACCGGGGTGGCCCTCCTCACCCTCGCCCTCGCGATCGGAGTAAACTCCGCAATTTTTGCCCTCATCAACGGAGTCGTACTCCGCCCCATGATTCCCGTTCGGCCGCAGGAGGTCGTCAACGTTTACACCGCACGCCAGAATGCCTCTAAGGATTACCGGCAATTTTCACATACTGAATATCGCGAGTTGCGCGAGAACGGTACGGCGCTGTTTGTTGATGTGGCGGCGCTCGAATTTGCCGTCGCCGGACTTGGTCGGGATCACGATATGCGGCGAAGTTTCGCGTTCCTTACTTCCGAAAATTTCTTCTCGCTCATGGGCGTGAAACCGGCGATGGGCCGCTTTTACAGCGCTGAGGAATGCAAGCCTAACGCCAACGTCCCCGTGGTGGTGACGAGCTACGACTACTGGAAGCGGATGGGCGGGAGTAAGAACTTTGTCGGCAGCATTCTGCAGATCAATGGTCAGCCGTATACGGTGATCGGGGTTTCGCCGGAAGGTTTTAGCGGGGTCAGCGCGTTGATTTCGCCCGACGTCTGGCTACCGCTGGGTGTCCATTCGCAGCTTGGCTCGGCCTTCGGGGACGGTGAAGATCTCCATGACCTTTCCTTGCCAAAAAACTACGCGCTCAACGTCTCCGCGCGCCTGCGGAAAGGCGTCACTTTCGAAAGCGCAAAAGCACAGCTGTCGGTGCTGACCAAACGCTTCAACGCAATTCAGCCGCCGGACGCGGAAGGGGCACGGGAACTGCAAATTTATCATCCGTCGCGTTTCAGTATCAGTACGAGTCCGGAAAATGATGGACCGGTCACCATGATTGGGTTGCTGATGTTATGCATGTCAGGCGCGGTCCTCCTGATAGCCAGCCTGAACCTGGCGAACATGCTGCTGGCGCGGGGAACGGCTCGCGCCAAGGAAATTGCCGTTCGCCTCGCTCTGGGAGCGTCGCGCTGGAGGATTGTGCGACAGCTATTGTGCGAAGGACTTCTTCTCGCGGTATGTGGCGGCGCGGTCGGCCTGGTGCTCAGCGCCTGGTGCAATGATCTCCTGCTCCATTCGCTCGGGACTCTCCTCGGCTCGACTAACTCAACGGTCGTCGTTCACCTCGCACCGGACGCGATGGTCATTGCGGTGACGTTCCTGTTCTGCCTCGGAGCCACCATGTTTTTCAGCCTCGGGCCGGCGCTGAAAGCAACGAGGACCGATCTGGTGAACGATTTGAAGCAGCAGGTCGGGGAACCGGCGCGGGTCGGACGTCTCAGCCGCTTTTTCGCGCCGAGGCATATCTCGGTAATGACGCAGATTTCGTTGTCGCTCGTTCTTCTTTTCGCAGCGGGACTTTTCCTCCGCGGCGCATTGGCCGCGAGTGGGTTGAATCCCGGATTCGTAGCGGCCGGCGATCTCGTCACGGAATTCGATTACTCGCTGATGAAGAAAGATCCGGCAGAAGCACGACGGATCATGTTTGCGATGACGCAACGCGCGCGGGTGTTGCCCGGAGTTCAAAATGCGGCCCTCGGCACCATGTTGCCGTATGGAAATTTCACGAACACGCGACGTGTCATGCCAATCGGCCAGGCGTTACCGACTGACCCCAAAGCACCCGATCCGGGAGCGAGCGGACTGTTCACAGCGATTACGCCCGGCTACTTCGACACCATCGGCGTAAAACTTTTACGCGGGCGAGATTTCACTCAGGCAGAGACAGAAAACAAGGATGGATCTCGCGTCGCGATTATTGACGAGGAAATGGCTAAGAAAATCTTTCCGGAGGTCGACGCCGTGGGACAGCACGTCCGCTACACCCAGCCGCCACGCGACGGATCGCCTAACGATATCGAGATCGTCGGCGTCGTCAGCAAACACCTGCATGACGTGCAAAGCGACGAGGTGGTGCGACGACTATTTGTGCCGCTCGCGCAGTCCTACAGCGGTAATGTCTTCCTGCACGTCCGGTTGCACACGAACGATCGGCGGGCCGTCGCCGCCTTCATCCCGACACTTCGGCAGACGCTGCGGAACGTCGATCCCGATGCCCCGATCCTGATCATGGCGCCGTGGAGCGACATGATGGAGAAGAGTGTTGGGCTTTTCATCGTGCGACTCGGCGCGATGATGTTCGGAGTATTCGGCGGAATCGCGCTCCTGCTCGCGGTGGTTGGCGTCTACGCGGTAAAAGCTTACGCCGTCGCCTGCCGAACTCGCGAGATCGGCATCCGGATGGCACTGGGCGCGCAGCGCGGCGACGTGTTCGGATTAATCATGCGCCAGGGCGCGATGCAGACCGGCCTCGCGATTTTCGTCGGCGTCATGCTTGCCCTCGCGACCGGTCGAGTCCTCGCGCAAATCCTCTACCAAATCAGCGCGAGCGACCCCTTCGCATTAATCACAGCGAGCGCCCTGCTCGCGGCCGCCGCGCTTCTCGCCTGTTTCCTGCCAGCGCGCCGCGCCACGTATGTGAACCCCATCACCGCATTGCGAACCGAATGACCGAAGTGGCTGGGGAGGGAATTGAACCCCCGACACGAGGATTTTCAGTCCTCTGCTCTACCAACTGAGCTACCCAGCCGTCACGAGTCGCGCCCGCATCTTCACGCGGACGCTCACTATGCGCGAATCAAATTGCAGGGCAAGCGCTCCGCTCCTCCGGGTTCAACTGTATCGGCGCTCTGTGATCGCCGCATGGCACGGCCGTGTCGGCGCTTCGGCCTCCTAAAGAGGCCGCTACAGGAACACCCGCGGCAACTCGACCGCACGTTTGAGCATGCGCAGATATCGCGCTCGCGGAATCTCCGCCGCGCCGAACTGCAGGAGATGAGGCGTGAGCCACTGCGTATCGAGCAGCGCGAACTTCTTCGCTCGCATGCGTTCGACCAGCCCGACAAGTGCGATCTTGGATGCGTCGGTGACGCGGTGAAACATCGATTCACCGAAGAATGCGCCGCCGATGGCAACGCCATACAATCCTCCGACGAGTTCGCCGTCCTGCCAGGCCTCGACCGAATGGGCGAAGCCCAGCTCGAAAAGCCGCACGTAACTCGCGACGATTTCCCGGTTGATCCAGGTGTCATCGCGTTTCGCGCACAAGCGCATGACTTCCTCGAAGCGCTGATCAATCCTAAGCTCGAACGCATTTTTCCTGAGCGCACGTTGCAGCCCGTGCGGAACATGAAATTCATCGAGCGGAATGACCGTGCGTGGATCGGGCGAGAACCACTGAATCTCGCCATCCTCCATCGCCATCGGGAACACGCCGAGCCGGTAGCCGTGCAGCAATAGTTCCGGCTCGATCATCGCGACACGATTGCCCGCGGAACGCGCCGTCGCCATCCCATTTTCTTGCAATGCCGATGCGAATTCCTAATATGTGCGGATGAAACGGCTGGCGATTCTTCTTCTCGCGACGGGCGCCATTTTTACGAGCTGTGCCGATCCCGATGAAGCGGTGACCGGCCAGGAGGTGCAGAATCGCCTCCAGCGCGGCATTACCGGCCAGGGTCAGC
This sequence comes from Chthoniobacterales bacterium, assembly GCA_038323965.1. Lineage (GTDB taxonomy): Bacteria > Verrucomicrobiota > Verrucomicrobiia > Chthoniobacterales > UBA10450 > JBBQHM01. Next base: position 5,643 of record JBBQHM010000078.1, read on the forward strand.
TCGGCCCGATCAACCGTGGCGAGCAGGAGACGACGGTGCCGCCAAACCAGGCTGACCAGCAGCATCCGTGAAGAAGAGCGCGCCGACCGCACACTCGAAAATTCTCATCCTCGACTTCGGTTCGCAGTACACGCAGGTCATCGCCCGGCGAATCCGCGAGCTGCAGGTCTATTCGGAGGTCGGGAAATTTAACTTCAGCGCGGATGAAGTGCGCGCGCTGCAGCCGAACGGGATCATCCTCTCGGGCGGTCCCGCCAGCGTCTACGATAAAAGTGCTCCGCAGATTGATCCTGCATTGTTCTGCTTAGGCATACCGATCCTCGGGATTTGTTATGGCATGCAATTGATGGCCCATCACCTCGGGGGCGCCGTCGAGTTCAGCGCGCGGCGCGAATACGGCGCCGGCATGTTGCACATCACGCCCGGCTCAAAACTCTTCGAAGGCGTCGGTGGTCAGATCGACATCTGGAACAGTCATGGGGACAAAGTGACGGCGCTGCCCGCAGGTTTTCGCAGTGCGGCACAGACGGACAACTCGCCCTTCGCCGCCATCGAGGATCCGCAGCGGCGACTCTACGGTTTGCAATTTCATCCGGAAGTCGTGCACACCCCGCGCGGCCGGGAAATTCTGCAAAATTTCGTCTATCACATTTGCGGCTGTGCCATGGACTGGACGATGGGCTCATTTATCGATGACGCCTGTGAGCGCGTGCGCCAGCAGGTCGGCGACAACAAGGTGGTGCTCGGTCTCAGCGGTGGGGTCGATTCCTCGGTCGTCGCTGCCTTATTGCATAAAGCGATCGGCGACCAGCTGACCTGCATTTTCGTTAACAACGGACTGTTGCGCGACCGTGAGGAAGAAGTCGTGCAGCGTGTTTTCGTCGAGAATTTCCACATTAAGCTCAAATACGTCGACGCGTCGGATCGGTTTCTGTCGAAGCTGCGCGGCGTGACCGATCCCGAGACGAAGCGCAAGATCATCGGCAACGAATTCATCGCCGTGTTTGAAGACGCGATCCGCGAGCTCGCGTCCGACAATCAGCAATCAGCAATCAGCAATCATAAATCCGAATACCGCTTTCTCGCACAGGGAACTTTGTATCCGGACGTCATCGAAAGCGTGGCGATCGACGGCAACCCCGCGTCGTTAATTAAGAGTCACCACAACGTCGGCGGGCTGCCGGAGAAAATGCACTTCGAATTGGTGGAACCGGTGCGGCAACTTTTTAAAGACGAAGTGCGCCAGGCCGGTTTACAGCTCGGGCTGCCGAAAGAAATTGTCCACCGCCAACCCTTTCCGGGACCGGGTCTGGCCGTAAGAATTCTGGGCGAAGTCACCCCGGAACGTCTTCGTATTCTGCGCGACGCCGACACCATCGTGACCAGCGAAATGGAAGCCGCGGATTGGTATTACAAAGTTTGGCAATCGTTCGCCGTCCTGCTGCCCGTGCAATCGGTGGGCGTCATGGGCGACCAGCGCACGTACGAGAACACGATCGCACTTCGCATCGTCGAGAGTCAGGATGGAATGACGGCTGACTGGGTCCGCATTCCCTATGAGCTGCTGGCGCGAATCTCGACCCGCATCAGCAACGAGGTCACCGGTGTGAACCGCGTCTGCTATGACATCTCGAGCAAGCCGCCGAGCACAATCGAGTGGGAATGACTCGCACTTTGGAGCGCGAGCTTGCGGAAACCGATCGATCGTGCTTTCGTTTTACAATAATCGGATCGATCCATGACGCGAGCTACTCTTTCACCGAAATTTCAAATCGTCATCCCTAAGGCGGTGCGAGCGGCACTAAAGCTACAGCCGGGTAACGTTTTTAACGTCGTCGAGCACGAAGGACGAATCGAGCTGCTGCCATTACGTTCAGCCAAGCAGATGCGAGGCTTCCTCCGCGGCATCGATACGTCCGTTCCGCGCGATAAGGATCGCGTGTGAATCTGGTCGATTCATCGGCCTGGCTCGAATATTTGGCCGATGGGCCCAACGCTGCGTTCTTCGCACCCGCGATCGAGAAGCCCCGCGAGCTTGTCGTTCCTACGATTGTCATCTACGAGGTTTATCGGCGCGTCAGCGTTCAACGCGACTCCGATGCGGCGCTCCGGGCCGTCGCAACTCTACAGCACGGCCGCGTCGTGGAATTGACCGCCCTTCTGGCCGTCGCCGCTGCTCGCCTTAGCTCAAGCGAGAAGCTGCCGATGGCGGACAGCATCATTCTGGCCACCGCGCGCGCTGAGAACGCGATAATTTGGACGCAGGACTCGGATTTCGAAAAAGTCCGAAATGTAAAATTTCGGGCGAAACGCCGCTAAAGAGACTTTGGTCGCTGTCGCATAAACAGGCAGGCAAAAATCGCCAGCAGCGCGAAGTCGATCGCGAGATGCCAGGCAAAGGGGACGTTTTTGCTGGCATGACCGAAGCAGCCGCAGGAGACGTCGAGACCTCGTGATTTTGCCACGACGCTGGCCACGATAAACGTTGTCGTCATCGCACCCAGGATCGCGAGCGCGCCTGCGTAACAAACTCGCGCGATGACTGCCAGCCCGCAGAAGATTTCCAGCCACGGCAGATAGAACGCGAGCCGCACGCTCAATGCCCACGGCAGCATGTGATAGTTATCGATGTCGCTCGCGAAACGCATTGGCTCCCACGCTTTCAGGATACCGGCGTAGACAAAAACGCCGCCCGCGACGACCCCGAGAATGCGCCAGAAGAGATTCACTTTCGCGCCTCCACCCAGGATTCCCATCCGCCATCGAGCACGTAGACGTTTCTTAGCTGCGCCTCCTCGCGTAAACGCCGCGCGATCTCTCGACTGGCACCGCAAGTTTTCTTGCTGCAATAAACGACAATCTTTTTTTCCGGCGACCATGCGTTCAGCACTTTCGGAAGAAGTTCGTTGAACTCTTCCTGGTTCAACAACATCGCGCCCGGCACGTGTTCAGCCTCAAAATCGTCCGCTGGCCGCGCATCCAGCCACAGCACGTTATCGCCCCAGCCTTTGGCGCTCGCGACGCTGACCTCGTCCGACGTTGCGGGGGACTTCCACGAAACCCGCTCCCGCAAATAAACTGCCTCCCCAATCGCGGGAACCAAGGCGAGCGCGGTAAGAATCGCCGCCTGCCGCAGCCAATTGCCACGCACGTTATTGCGCGGTCGCCGCAGTATTCGAAACGCGCGCCGTGGCGAAGACCGCTTTGCCATTTCCCTGCGCAACCTGCGGCACGATTGTTAAAGTCGCGTTGATCGGCGTCCCCGTATTTTGCGGCGAAACCTCGATGCGATATGCGCCGGCGCCGTCCGGTTTCACCACCGTCGAAAATATCTGACTTGTCGAGGTGACCTTGATCCCTGTGACGCTGTAATCTTTCGCGGGAGTGACGACGATCGATTTCGCTTTGGGCGCTTCGTTAGCTCCCCAGTAGATGAACGTCGGCTTCAATTCCAGAGGCGGAGTGATGACTGCATGCAGCGTCAATACCGTGACGCGCTGCGTGGGATCGTCGGTCTCCACGGTGACGGTTTTTGATTGCGATCCAATCGCTCCGCCGATTTTGAACGTCGCCGCGATCTCGCCAGTCTCGTTCGGCGCCACGACTTCCGTTTTCATCTTCGTGGTGGTGCAACCGCATGACGTTTTTACGGACATGAACCGAACCGGTTTGTCGCCCGTATTTGCATATTTGAAATGCCCCACCGCATCGGTGTCGCCCGGCTGCGGGTGCAGATCGACCTGTGTCTGTTCCCACTTTAACTCCGCTCGCGCCATGCCGGCGCCCATCAGGCTCAAAAGTAAAAGTAATTTTAGTTTCATGAGTTCGAGTATCGAAGCCTAACATAGGCTGCAACCGCGTCCCGCCAATTCCGCGGCGAATCGCCGGTCATTTGCGTAAATTTCGCGGTCGAGAGCACGGTGTAGGGCGGACGTTTCGCAACGAAGGTTTTCATGTCGGCGAGTTTGGTCGGCGCAACCCTCTTCGCCTTGAGTGGAACACCCATGGCGGCACAGACATCGAGCGCATGCTGGGCGTACTCCTGCCAGCTGCACTCGCCGGCGTTCGTAAGATGGAGGATTCCTCCGCGGCCGGCGACCCCGGCTACAGGAATCAGCGAATGCAACATCTCCGCTAAATCCCCTGTGTAGCTCGGCGTCGAAAACTTGTCGGCAATCGCGTCCACCTCTTCCTCCTGCATCGCGCGCTTGATCAACGCATCAATGAAGCTCGGCCGGTCCGGCCCAAAGACCCACGACACCCGCACGATCCAATGCCGATCGCTCACGCTCGCAACACAGCGCTCGCCCTCCGCTTTCGACTCCCCGTAAATACTGATCGGTCGCGGCGAATCGTCCTCCGTATACGGCTCGCTCTTCGCTCCATCAAACACGTAGTCCGTGCTGATATGAATCATGCGCGCGCCTTTGCGTTCGCAGATGTCCGCCAGAATGCCGGCCGCTTCTCCGTTCACGCGAAATGCTTCCTCCCGCTCGCTTTCGCAGCGGTCGACGTTGGTCTGTGCCGCACAGTTCACCAGCACCTCGAAATGTTTCGAGCGCAGCTGTTCGCGGACAGCATCGAAATCGCCGACGTCGAGCTGCGCGCGATTGAATCCCGCGACGTCGAATTCGTCGCGCCATTCACGCATGAGCGCGGCGCCGAGGCGGCCCCCCGCCCCGATAATAATCGCCGATCGTTTCATCCCCGGCTACGATGCACCCTTCCGCGTTTTTGTCGCCAGCGCGGCCCTCAACTTTCGCGGTGCGCGCCATTCCGGGTCGCGCGCGATCGCGGCGCGGACGAAATTCATCGCGCCGCTTCGGTCGCCCTTGTGCAAGGCGAC
>JBBQHM010000079.1:0-10457 GCA_038323965.1 Chthoniobacterales bacterium
TGATCCGGTTGCCTTCGAGGACGAAACCGGCGCCCACGCCACGGCCGATCGCGCCGGTATTCCAAGGCGCCTTATAGTCGGGCTCAACCTCTGTTGACGTGATCCGCGCGAGACTTTTTTGGACGGGACCATTCGGCCGAGCCGGCATCGCTATGATCGAAACGGGAGCCTGCGCTGCCGGATTCGGCGCACTACTATTGCGCTGGCCGCCTGGCTCGCGCACGGGCGGACCGGACTCGGCGGGAGTTGTAGACGGCGGGGCATCCTGCTGTTGCGGCTGCTGCGCCTGGATCGGAATGCCCGCGAGAAGCAATCCGCAAAGAATTAAAAGAGAGAACCTCATCGCGGAAAGGCCTGAAGATCAAACGTCACGGTTTAAAAGCAAATGGCAGGCTGATTAAGCTTTGCCGCCGGAAATCAAATCGGCACAATGCGACACATGTTTCGTGTCTTGCTATTCTTGTTATCCACCGCTGCGATCGCAGCCATCGCGCTTAGCGACGACACCTTTAGTGTGATCGTCAATGACGGTATGATGCCGACTCCAATCAAGGTCGGGGAGCATCAAGTGATGCACATTGTGGACTTCGTTCAGGCCTCGCCAACCGCGACGCCGACGGTCACACCGGCGCCCACCGTTGTCGTCATTGTCCTGACGAGTCCGACACCGACTCCAACGCCGACACCGTCTCCAACCACTGCACCTTCGCCGGTTCCGCGCGGTCATATCATCGTGAATATCGAGGGTTCAGATCCGATCGCCGTTTATCAGGCCGAGTTCGAACAAAGCGTTCAAACGCAACGCAATTTTCGCATTGCTGGCCCCGCGACTGTGCGCATTCAAGCTCCGGAAGGTGGGTCGGTCTTTGTTACGTATCGATTAACGCACGATTAAACGCCTGCGCGCTGGAGCAGCGATCCAACTACTTTCTCGGCCTCGAAGACTTCGCGCGCGATGGCGCGGGCCGCTCGCGCATGTTTTTTGTAATCGGCGTTGATCATGTTTACGGCGTCCGCGATTTGGCCTAACGAATCGAATCCAAAGAGCCCGCCATTGCCACCGTAATGTTTGGCGAACCCGGTGTTCTGGGTAACAACAGGCCGGCCCGCTGCTAGATAGCACGCGCTGCGGTCGCTAAACCAAGCAGTGTTCAACCGGACATATTGATCTTTCGCGACGGTAAATTCGCCCTTCGATTTGCGGATGTAATCGCGGTACAGCCAGTAATTTTCGCTGAGAGCAAGCGGCGATCGAAACCGCCAGTCGTTCCGCAAGAATGAATTTCGAGTCCTCGCTTCTTTGATGTCCGTCGCGAGCTCGAAGGTTTCACCGCTTTTTTTAGGCGCCCGCACAAAACGCAAAAATTCGAGCGACTTACTCCACAGATATCGTTCGCCCCGCCACTCGATGTCCTTGAGTCCGCTGGTCGACCAATTAGCGATTGATGTGAACACCGCGGCGGGCCCCGGCCGACGCGAAGTCTTCCACAAGTCGGTTGCGACCGGTTGCCGCGTCGGGAGCCATTTCAATCCATGTGTCGGGACGGGAAACTCCGAGGTGCCGACGTTCTCCCCGAAGGTAAAAAGCGCGCGATGTCGTCGTAGATACTCGAGAGTCGATTTCACGCCCTGGTCGGCCTTGATTTGCTCAACGCCGGGATCGCTCTCCACGTAAATGATGCGTTCGCTCGCGAGCAGGTCTTCGTTGAATTCCTGCGTCCCACAAATGTTTAGAATCGCGTCGGCTTCGCGGTAGAGCTCACGCACACGCTTGAGCGGTAAGCCAGCCGTGGGATGCCCAGGGAGATAGCGAGCGCAGAAAGACCATCGGCGTTTGAAATGAAACTCTTCCGCGAGCTGGCGGAGTAATTGCGCCGCATAGTCGTATTCGTTGTTAACCTCGAACGTCGCGGGGTTATACGGGAGACGCGCCGAATCTTCGATGTAGTAAACGTCGTGACCAAGTCGCTGCAGCCCGACAATATAATGAATGTGCTGCCAGACGACGCCCGCGATGGGCATGCCGCCCATGAAACCCATCACGATGATGCGTTTTCGTTTCATGAGTTTACCGACCGGCTTAGAATTGCTTAACGACCGCCGCGGGATTGCCGGCGACAACTACGTTCGGCGGCACGGTTTTCGTAACCACCGCACCGGCGGCCACCACAGAATTCTCGCCAATCGTCACGCCCTTCAGAATGACTGCGTTCATTCCGATCCAGACGTTGTCACGAATAATCACAGGCGCAGTCACGAGTTTGGGTCGAGCGGGCCGATCCTTGTAGTAGGGCGCGAGCGCGCGGGAATCGATTAAGCGCTGTGCGGGTTCCAGCGGATGGAAGTCGGAGTCCGCGATTCCGACGTTCCATGAGACCAGGCAATGTGAGCCAATCTCAATGCGGTCTTCCGCCATGATGAGCGCGCCGTTGAGCAGGGTAAAATCGCCGATCGTGCATGCGCCATTCACCCCGATCGAGAAGGAGCATCCGGCGTAGAGCGATACGTGATCGCCAATGCTGACGGCGTGCGGCCGTTTCGTTTTCAGGTGGCGAAAAATCTGCGCGCTCTCGCAATAAAAGCCTTCCCCGAAGTCGATGTTTGCCGGAATCGGCTCCGCCCACCAATCGCTCTCGACCCGACGATCTGCTCCGATGTTACTCATCCTGGATAATTTCCCGACGCGTAAAGCTTCGCGTAAACGCCGCCGCGACTGACGAGGTCGGGACCGGTCCCGCGCTCGACCACTCGACCGTGCTCGAGCACGACGATTTGGTCCACATGGTGGATGGTGGCCAGCCGATGCGTGACGATAAGTGTGGTGCGACCTCGCATAAGTTCTCGAATCGTTTCCATAATGGCAGCTTCGGTGGTGGGATCGAGCGCCGATGTCGGTTCGTCCAAGAGCAGGATGGGCGCGTTCTTCAAAAACGCGCGCGCAATACCGAGGCGTTGACGCTGGCCGACGCTTAGATGTCCGCCACGTTCACCGACCTGGCTGTCGTAACCGTGCGGCAGATGATAGATGAATTGCTCCGCTTGTGCGCGCTGGGCTGCTTCACGGATTTCGAATTCTTCTGCATCCGGACGGCCATACGCGATATTCTCCCGGATCGTCGTCGAGAAGAGCAGAGTGTCCTGCAGAACAATTCCGATCTGCGCCCGGAGCGACCGCTTGGTGATTTGCCGAACATCGTGGTCGTCGAGCGTGACGCGTCCGATGGACGGGTCATAAAAGCGCGGCACCAGACTTAACAACGTGCTTTTGCCGGCACCGGTTCCGCCGACTAAGGCCGCGATTTCGTTCGGCGCGATACTGAAGTCGACGTTTTGTAAAACAGGTCGGGAATCGTCGTAGCCGAAACTGACATTTTCGAAAGCGATGGCGCCTTTTGCGCCCGCGATTTCCATCGCGGCTTCCGCATCGCGCACGTCATCAGCGCGATCGAGCACTTCGAAACATCGGCGCGCACCCGCGGTGGCGCCTTCCATCGCCCAGGCGGTATAAGTGAGCGATTCCAGCGGTTGATAAAGCATCAGCAAATAGGCGCTGAACACGAGCAGCGAACCGAGCGTCAAAGTGCCGGAAAGAACATGGAGCGTGCCGACATAATACATCCCGGCGGTGCCGATCACCATCAACGTGCTGATGACGAGCGCACTGTTCACATTCGTCAACGTCAGGCGCAGATTCGCCTTCAGACTTCCGAGCGCGCGCTGATGAAACTGGCTCACTTCGAAGTCTTCCCGGCCAAATGCGTGCACCATTCTGATGGAGCTCAATCCCTCCTGCGCCTGCGCGAGCACTGCGCTTTCCTGTTCCTGGATCGAGGTTGATTCCGTGCGAATACGGCGCGCGAAAAAATAGATCGCGCCGACCATCAGCGGAACGATCGCGAGCGAAAGCAGAGTCAATGTCCAATCGATCCGGACCATAATCACGAAGGTGCCGATCAATGTGATCACTGCGCCGAAGATGTTCGTGAATCCTTTGTTGTAGATCGTTTGAATGGATTGCGAATCGTAGGCGACGCGAAAACTTGAGTCGGTTGATCGGCGCGCGTCGTGAAACTTGAGCGAAAGCCGCTGCAGATGGGCGTAGATGTCGGTGCGCAATTTCAAAAGCGCCTGCAGCCCGGCTTTTACGAAGATGTAATTGCTGGCCCAGTTGGTGACTCCCCACAGCAATTGGATAACAACCAGAGCGCCGCAGAGCAGGGGAATCATCTCGTGCGCGTGGCCGACGGTCCAACTGCTGTCGCGCTTTTCGAGCACGCGATCGACGATGATCTTGAACGGCCACGGTTTGAGAAGGTTGAGCGCAATGCCAACGAGCGTAAGCAAAAGCCCAGCGATCGTCTGCGGAAGGAACTCGCGGTAGTAAGTGAGGACGCGCCGGTAGATCATCAGAAATTACGATTGCAGATTATCGCTCGCGGATTGAAGAAGAGACCGGCAAATCGCCCGGATCAATCTTCATTCCAAACTCGATAATCTAAAGTGCATCATTTCCTGCAAGTCTGGTTTCACTGGGTCCTAAGCGGCGGTTACCTCGGGATCGTCGTCCTGATGGCCATGGAGAGCTCGATCTTTCCGGTGCCGAGCGAGATCGTCATTCCGCCGGCGGCGTTTCTGGCGGCGCAGGGAAAGCTAAGCTTCACCGGTGTGGTGCTGGCGGGAACGCTGGGCTCCTATCTGGGGGCCGCGATTACTTATTGGGTTTCGGCGAAATTCGGTCGTCCACTCGTGATGAAGTATGGGCGATTCTTTCTGATGTCGCCAAAAAAGCTCGAGAGTGCCGAGGGCTGGCTGGCGCGGTATGGAGCAGGCGGCGTTTTCTTTGCCCGGCTTCTCCCCGTCGTCCGTCACCTTATTTCGATCCCCGCGGGCGTATTGCGGATGAACTTCGCTGTTTTTAGCGCGGTAACGGTCACGGGATCGCTCATCTGGTGTTATATCCTTGCGTATCTGGGCCGGGAGGCTTTCAACGTCGCACCTGAACTACTCGATTCCCCGGAGCAAATGGTGGCAGCGATTAAAGGCCAATCTCACATTTTCCTACTGGTGGTTTTGCTGATGGCGGTTCTTTACGTCTTCACCATGCGATTACTAAATCGCCGCGGCGGACAGGGAAAAGTGCATATTTAGAATACACTTGTGTCAGCGAAGATGACGGGGAGGGCTGACACTGAACGCCTCGGGTAATTATTTTCAGAGGGTCGGCCTTCGCGAGTGAACGTGGCATCCGATTTGCTGTCTAAAGACTCGAAAGCCATGAAAACGAACACGCAGATCCTCAAACCAAAAACGAAACGTTCGCTCGGTGAACTCATCTTCGCCGTTAGCTCGTGCACCAAAAGCACGCGCGAGACTGTCGCGACGGTGGCTGACCTTCTTGGCAGCGGCCAGGTGCGGCTGGAAGACAATGGCCGCTCCACGCGCGCCATGGTTTGCTAGGCTCACTCCCTTTTAGATTTTCGAATCGCCCCGCCGGTTTTCCGGACGGGGCGATTTGCTTGTACGCCAAAAACGCTTTCGCGCGCAGGCGAGCAGAGGTTAACATGCCTTAATGATCGATCGTTACTCCCGCCCGGAAATGCGCGCAATCTGGTCGGAACAGCGAAAATTCGAGATTTGGTTGGAGATCGAGACTCTCGCCTGCGAATCGATGGCCAGTCTCGGCCAGATTCCCGCGGAAGATGCCGCCCAGATCCGAAAATCTGCAAAATTCTCCGCCACCGAAATCGCCGAAATTGAGAAGCGGACCAATCACGACGTCATCGCGTTCCTCGAGAACGTCGCCGTATCCGTCGGCCCGGCTTCCCGCTGGATCCACCAAGGCCTGACCTCATCCGACATTCTCGACACGACGTTGGCGGTGCAGATGAAGGAATCCGCTGCCATTATCGCAAGGGACTTGGGTGAACTGCGAAAGATAGTCGGGGACCAAGCCCGGAAATACAAAACGATCCCCATGATCGGGCGGAGTCACGGAATTCACGCAGAGCCAATCACATTCGGCCTCAAGCTCGCGTTGATGTTCGACGAATTCGGGCGTGCGGAAAGTCGCCTTGCGCAGACGATCGAACGGATCGCGGTCGGGAAACTTAGTGGCGCGGTCGGGACGCATGCGCACCTGGATCCGCAGATCGAACGCGACGTGTGCGAGAAACTCGGGCTCAACCCTGCGCCGATATCCACGCAGATCGTGCAGCGGGATCTACACGCGGAGTTTTTAACGACGATCGCTCTCATCGGAGCGAGCATCGATCGCTGGGCGACCGAGTTCCGTCATTTGCAGCGGACTGAAGTCCTTGAGGTGGAAGAATTTTTCAGCGAAGGCCAGAAAGGCAGTTCGGCGATGCCGCATAAGCGTAATCCGATTACGGGTGAGCGATTGTCAGGTTTATCGCGCGTGCTCCGAGGGAACGCCGTTGTCGGCCTGGAAAACGTCGCCCTCTGGCATGAGCGCGATATCAGTCATTCCAGCGCCGAAAGGGTCGTGCTGCCGGATTCATGCATGCTGCTGGACTACATGCTGGTGAAACTGAGCGAGCTGGTTAAGAAGTTTCACGTTTATCCCGAAAACATGGCGCGCAACCTTGGCGCCACTAAAGGCTTGTATTTCAGCCAGTCCGTTTTACTGGCGCTGACGCGGGCGGGCGCTGAGCGAAAAATTGCCTATGAGGCCGTGCAACGGGCCGCCATGAAAACCTGGCGCGATGAAGGAACTTTCGCGCAAAATGCCAAGGCCGAGCCCGAGATCGCAAAACTTTTGTCGGCTACGGAAATCGAGAAACTTTGTTCGCTCGAGGTCCATTTCAAACACGTCGACGAAACCTTTCGCGCGGTCGGCCTTGATTAGCGCAACCGTTTCCAGCACCGGCGACGAACCATTCGCGTGAACACACTTTACGTGAAGACGGGCTGCCCCTATTGCGCAGCAGCGATCAAGGCGCTCGACGAGCAAAAAGTCGAGTACACCAAAGTTGACGTGATCAGCGACCCCGGTGCCATGCAGAAGCTGAAGGATTTATCCGGACAAACCAAGACGCCAACTCTCGATTGGAACGGCCATGTGCTGGCGGACTTCGGGGTCGAGCAGCTCCCCGATTTCCTCGCGAAAAATCAGAGCTAGCTGCCCGCCGGGACTAACGTCAGTTCGCTGATTCGTTGCGCAGCGTCGAGCAAGATCGCGCTCACTCGGAAGGTGGCGCCGTTTTGCCCCGCGGGATCGGAGCGCCCGTTTAAGGTTCCGCGCACTGCTTCGCCGTGGCATTTCAGAACGAGTTGAGAGATTTCGAAAAAGGAGGAGAGCTGAATGGAAGCGAGATCGAGCGGGATAATGAGCTGCATCGTCATCGGCTGCGAAATTCCGGGTGCGAAATAACCTGCGTCTTCACTGAGACTCGCCTGCCCCTGGGTGCCGCGAGCGCTTCGGTTTTGCTCCACAACCGGCATCGTGGAATCGAGACTGACAGTTTGAAGATGACCACTTCCGTCGAGCATAACGGGTCCAAGGTGGAACCGTTTCTTGACCGGCAGTGCAGCGAGCGAGGTGCTGCCGACAAGCTGTAGCGACACTCCGGCGGCCGCTGGCGTTGTGCGCACAGAGGCAATCTGGAAGGACGGCGTGAATTGCATGCCGCTGATCTGGAGGGGCAAAGCTAGCAGAACCCGGGTTTCTGCAGCGCCGAGATCATTGCGCGGCGGCGAAGCTGGTAACGGCGTTACGTTGCGAAGGACGGGAGCTAGCGGCGGGGCGGGGGACAGAATTTCAGGGGACTCATCGGCTTTAACCGCCGCCGGAATCGCTGCGATCGGCTCGGGTTCCAACGCAGGCGCTTTCACTTCGACGACCTCTGGCAGCGCCTCAACCGGTGCCGCCAGCTTCGGCTCCAGCGGAGCGGGACGGTCAACTATTTCCGGTAGCGGCCCCTGCTCAATCGCTCCCGCTACGATTCGCAACAACGCGTCCGAGCGGAAGGGTTTGGCAATGGTCGCGATGATATTCGGGGATTTCATCGCAACCGACGTCATCTCGGGCACGTGTCCCGACATCATGACGATAGGGACGCGCTTCGTCCGCTCGTCCGCCCGAAGCCGCGCTGCCACTTCCCGGCCGTCGATGTCGGGCAGGCTGTAATCGAGAAGCACGAGGTCGGGAGCGATGCGCTGAACTTCGGATACCCCAGATATCCCGGACGACGCGGTCGTGATTTGAAAATCGTCATTCGTCTGCGCGAGCGTGTCCTCCACAAAAATCAGCAGCATCTCAGTGTCGTCGATAACGACGATCTTTTTGCCAGTGCGCACGCGAGGCGGAGGCGGAACTGCTGTCGTGGGCGATTTTACCCGTCGAGGGGTTCGTTCATGCGACCGCTGGATCGCTTCCGACAAAATTGCCGCCCACGGCCCGCTCAAGGTCGGGGCGATTGTCGCTTGCGATGTCGTCTCGGCAAACGCGACGTCTCGCCAACCCATCATTTCTGCGAGCGCGTCGGCCCCGCTGCGACCCGCGCACTGCGCATTTATAATCTGACCGCGGCGGATCTGTATTTCGCCATGAAGTTCACCGGTCACCTTGAGTTCTGACGAACTGCCGGCCAGGCAAACCAGCGGCAGTAAATCTGCCAACCCGAGATCGGATAGAGTTCCGCGCGCCGCGCCGTCCTCAGAGTTCCATGGTCCAAGCAGCGCTTGAACCGCTGCGCCAAACTCAGCCAGCTCAAATGGCTTTTCGGTATACTGGATCGCGCCGGCGGATCCGCGGATGGCCGTTATCTCGCGCGCTGTCCCAGCCGCCAACACGAGTGCGCGTGCTTGCGAGTGCTCCACCCGCAACTGATCGAAAAACTTGATTGCTCCGCTTTGGGGCGGGTCGAAATCCACCACAAATAACGTCGGCCTGGCCTTGGTGCCCAGCGCCAGCGCTTCCGCGAAAGTCCCGACAACGTCGATCTCCGCGTCAGGAGCGAATTTCCTTAATGCCGACCCGATTGCGACGGCGAGCGCACCGTACTCCTCGACGAGAACGACGCGTCGCGCCGGTTTCGGACTGGCTGATCGGGCTGGGAGTTTCGGCACGTGGGATCTAAGGGTTGGCGCAAAAAGTCGGGGTAAACCGGCATTTGGTGACTAACGAATTGCAAGTTGTGTGCCCGTGCCGATGGAAACAATCGTCTCAGGCCGGCCGGGAGGCTATTCGTAGCGGAGAGCGTCGATCGGGTCGAGCGCCGCCGCACGATAGGCTGGATAATATCCAAACCCGATCCCGATCAGCGAGCAGACGATCAGCCCTGTGATGGCCCAGCCATATGGAAAAATGAGGTCAACCTTGAGCCAGGCAGCCAACAGGTCGCCCACGATGATTCCAAGGATGATTCCAAGCACGCCACCAGCCTGAGAGATGAAAACGGCCTCCGCCAGGAACTGGCGCAAAATATCCTTGCTCCGCGCCCCGATCGACTTACGAATTCCGATCTCCTTGGTGCGTTCGGTCACGCTAACGAGCATTATGTTCATGATGCCGATACCGGCCGCAACCAGCGCGATGAGGCTGATGACAAAGGCGCCGATCTTGACGACGCCGGCGACAGAGACAAAGGCGCTCTTCAACGAGTCATTGGTGTAAACTTCGAAATCATTTTCCTGCGTCGCCTTGAGGCCGCGCGCGATCCGCATCGCCCCGACCGCGCGATCAAACGTCGAATTATACATCTCGGCGGAAAAAGGTTGTGTCGCGATATTCACCGTCCGTTTCGCTTCACCGTAATTCTCGAAAAATCGCGTAATCGGCACGATGCAAAGGTCGTCCTGACTCTGGCCGAAAGCCGTCCCTTTCTCCGCCAGGACCCCGACGATCGAATACATATGTCCATTGATGCGAACGCTTTTTCCGATGGGCGATTCGTGCGGAAACAGACTCTTCTCGATCTTTTTGCCAATCACGACGACGTTTCGAGAGAGTTCCACATCTTCGTCGTTCAGGTTCCGCCCGTAACCCATCAAATGAGCATTGGCCGTGAGGAAACTCTTGTTCGTGCCGACAAGGTTCATGCTCGGCGGCGTCTTCAGCCCGCTGTAGGTAGCCTGGGCGTTGAAGTCGAATACTTTCAGGCAGATTTCCCGAGCGCGCCCGTCCATTAACTCGGCGTAGCGCACCGCCTGGTGGTAACTAATGTTCCGGCGGTTCTCGAACTTCTTCTTCATATTCCCGCCGGCATTCACATTGGCCGGAAATTTCGCGAACTGAAAAATATTCGACCCAAGGAAACTCAATCCGCCTTCGATGGAATTCTGGAGTGCGCCAATCGCGGTCATGACCGAGATAACAGAGAAGACGCCGATGGTGATTCCAAGCATCGTTAGTGCGGACCGAAGCTTATTCGCGCCGAGCGATGCCAGGGACATGCGAAGCGTATCCTTGGAGAGCGCGCTTAATTTGAAAGAGGGGA
>JBBQHM010000080.1:0-10437 GCA_038323965.1 Chthoniobacterales bacterium
TTAAGATAATTCGTCCAGTCGGTCACCAGCACCGTGCTGCCAGCACCTTTCGCCGTTTCGATCGCGTATTGCTCCACCGCGGCCTCGATCAACCTAAGATCGTTCTTCACCGTAGCTGCTTGTGAACGCTTGCGCGCGCGCCTGAATCCCGGCACGGCGATCGCCGCCAGAAGCGCGATAATCGCGACCACGATCATGATCTCGACAAGCGTAAACGCCCGCATTCTGCGCGCGTTCCCCCACAGTGTGTGCCGAGCCGACCCGTAAAATCCCATAAGCATTCACCGCAAAATGCGGAAACCGCTTTAAAGCAGGTTCGATGCTCAGGGCGCCGGCGATCAGGGTTGACCGCTACTTGCCGGCATTGGCAACGACGGTCTTCAGGTCGCTAATACTTCCGTCAGCGAAAATGATAAGATTGCCGTGACCGTGCACATCGCCGACTTCGACGAACCATGGCTGACGCGGCCACTGGTGTGGGGTCGTGGGCTTGTCGTCAAAAGCGGTGCCAATATAGTCAACACGCATGGTGTCAGGCTGAGAGTAGTCCGGGTTTCCCAGCAGATTTTGCGAAGTAGGACAAATGAACGTTTTCGCAGTTACCTTGTACTGGCTTACCGCTTCCAACCACTTACTCGCAAAAGCCGCGTCCGCTGATTCATCCTCGGATGCGAGACTAATTTGCGGCCATTGATTGTTGTCCTGCAAATACAGTCCGACTGCTACATGCAAATTCTTAAGATTTGCCATGCACTGAATCCGCTGTGCGCGAGCACGCAAAGTAGATATCACCGGGGTTATGATCGCTACCAGAACCGCTACGATTGCCACTACAATCCCAAGCTCGAGTAACGTAAACGCCGACAGGCCTACGTTGTCACCAACGGCTGAGCGCGACGACACTTACAGACGCGTTTGTTGATAACCGTGAACGACATATGCAATGTCGTCATCAACAGAATTTACAGTAAGAGAGAATTGAATATCCGCGCTTCCCTTGAGGCGTACGTTGCTTGATCCGAAGCGCGTTAAATTCTCCACCGTTTTAGCCTTCATACCGCCTGAAGCTGTCGCGCTGTATGTAACAGTCTTGTACGTCGTCGTGGTCGTCGTTACGCCTGTTGACGATGTTTCTGTCTTTACGCTGTCAATCACCTGACTCTGATATGTAAAGCTGCCTGCAAAGAGGCCCGTGATCTTTCCATTCTTAGGATCCGCGGTGGCCGTTATCGTTCCGACGTAAGCTTCGCCCTGGTCGAAAACTACAAAAGGGCCTGTTGAACTGCCGCTCTTCGGAACTGTTAACGCGAAGACGCCTATCGAATTAGCACCGCACCGTCCTGTAGGAGTCGGCGACGGCGCAGCAGTACAAGACAACGGATTGAGAACTCCCGCGTAAGTACCTGCGACCGACCCAGCTCGGCCGTAATCGGGCCCCCCGCTGATGGCAAGTGACAGCGCGGCAAGCAGAAATATTCCGCACGTCGAGGCCGCGACGTGTTCGATGCGCGATTTCACGAGCATTAATTAAGAAGCGTCAAGCCCTTTGGTCAATGTGAAACGGTTCGGCCAGGGAACTCCGCTAATTCACCCAGCGACCGTCGGCGGAAGTGAGGATCGGCAGTTCTTCCATCATGAACTGCGTTTTGCCGATCGCGCCGATCATGCGGACGCCGGTGGCGGCGCGCCATTTCTTTGACATGCTTTCGCCAGTGTGA
Source organism: Chthoniobacterales bacterium (assembly GCA_038323965.1). GTDB lineage: Bacteria > Verrucomicrobiota > Verrucomicrobiia > Chthoniobacterales > UBA10450 > JBBQHM01. The sequence continues at coordinate 1,719 of JBBQHM010000080.1, forward strand.
CAGCCCCAGCTTTTCACATAAGCGTCGCGCGCAATAACCCCACGATTGATTTTCGCGAACTGCATCTCGTGCAGATACGATTTCGCTGAGCTGTCGACGTTGCTGCTGTAATCGAACATGAAGCACGCCTTGTTGGAGTGACCGAAATACTCGAACCCGCCGACCTTCATCACGTTCCGCGGCTGGCCGTTGTTCAGGTAATTGATGACGTCGTTGCCGTCTTTGATCCAGACGAGGTTCAGGTTGAATTTGTCGCGCACGGAATTGATGTGCTCGATGAGGTCCTGGTGTTCCTGCGGGGCGCGGTCGAGATAGCCTTGCTTGTAGATGAGCCAGGTTATTTTGCCGTTCGGCAGTTGATCGCGCACCTGCTCGGTGCGGATGCGCGCGGCGCGCACGAAGTTTGCCCACCAGTGATCGTGGGGCTGGGTTTTATATTTCTCCCACTGATAAAGGGAAGGACCACCGACGAGGATGATGTATTCGCTGTTGGTGGACGCGGCAGAAGCGCGCCCGACAATCGGGAGCAGGCAAAGCAGTAAAACAAGGGGGAAACGCATGGAATGAGAGAGCAGCACTATTCGTGCTGACTGCGAAAATCCGCAAGTGCATCGGTAATTGGCAGGGCGGGTGCCCGCCTGCCTCCAAAGCGTGGCGACCGCTGCGGTTGCCCTACAATAAATGGGAAAGGTGAGACGCCGCTACCACTCCGGATCGATCTCGCCACGGACGATATCTTCGATCGATTGGCGTGCGCGCACCGTGGCAAATTTATCGCCGCGCACCAACACTTCCGCCGGCAACGGTCGCGAGTTATAATTTGAGGCCATGACAAATCCGTAGGCGCCAGCGCTCATCACTGCGAGAAGATCGCCCGCCCCGACTTCGGGCAGCTCCCGATCCTGCGCGAAGAAATCGCCCGATTCGCAGACCGGCCCGACCACATCGTATTTCGTGATGGAGTTGCCACTGCTCTCGCGCACAGGAACAATCTCGTGAAAACTACCGTAAAGCGCAGGCCGAATCAGGTCGTTCATGCCGGCATCGATAATCGCGAAATGCTTTTCGCCGGTGTGCTTTAGGTGGCGCACGCGCGTCAGTAAAACGCCGGCGTTTCCCACCAGCAACCGTCCCGGTTCGAGCAAAATGCGCAGCCCGAGGTCGCGCAACGGCGGCACGATCGCATTTGCGTAATCGCGGATGGAAAGCGCCGGCTCACCTTTCCACCAATCGACGCTGCCGCTGGCAAACGAAGCTTCGTAGACGATCCCCAAGCCGCCGCCGATACTGAAGAATTCGATCCCGCATCGCGCCTTCAACTCGCGCACCAGCGGCGCCACCTTCGCAATCGCGGCAACGAATGGTTTCGCATCGGTAATCTGCGAACCGATGTGCATCTGCACTCCGCGCACGGAGATGTTCTCCAGCGCCAGCGCCCGTTCATAAACTGAGCGGACGCGATCGAGCGCGATCCCGAATTTGTTCTCGTGTTTGCCGGTCGAAATGTATTTGTGCGTCGACGCTTCGACATCGGGGTTTACCCGCAGCGCGACCGGGGCGCGCACACTTTTCGTGTGGGCAATTTCGTTGATGTATTCGAGCTCCGCTTCGCTCTCGACATTAAAGGAATAGACGCGCTGCTCGAGGGCGTAGTCGATTTCCTCGCGCGACTTTCCGACACCGGCAAAGGTGCACGTGGTCGGATCGCCACCCGCTCTGATCACGCGAAAAAGTTCGCCGCCGGAAACGATGTCGAATCCGGCACCTTCATCGCGAAGTAAGCGAAGAATCGCGCGATTCGAATTCGCCTTTACCGCATAACAGATCTGGTGATCGAGGTCGCCGAGCGCGGAATGGAGTCGGCGATAATGATCGGCAATCGTGGTCGCGCTGTAGACATAAACCGGCGTCCCGACCTCTTCCGCGATGGCGTCGAGATCCACGTTTTCGCAATGCAACGAGTCGTCGTGATATCGAAACGAATGCATGGTCCGCCTAGTTTAGCAGTCATCCTGAGCGAAGCGTAGCGGAGTCGAAGGACCCCGTGGCGTTACCTGTTCCCTTAGCGACGCGGTCCCTCGGCTTCGCTCGGGATGACCGTTTGTTTATGTCGCAGTAATCCAACAAGCGACAGGAGCACGAGCAGCCCCCCGAAAGTGCAGACAATGGCCGCGCCCGAAGGCAGATCGCCATAGAACGACCAGAAGAGGCCGCCTATCCCGCCCATGAGCGAGACGAGCCAGCCGAGCAGAAGACGGTTGCGCAGCGAGCGCGCAAGATTGATGCCGCACACTGCCGGAACAATCAGGTAACTGAAGATGAGAAGCACGCCTGCGATCCGAACAAAGCTCGTCACCACTAGTCCAAACGCCGCGTAAAACAGAAAATCCCACCAGCGCACGCGCAGACCTTTTTCGTAGGCGGCATCGCGATCGAAGGAAACGATGAGGAAATTGCGGCGCAGGACAAAATGTAAAACGCCGACCGCGCCAAAAAGCGCGAAACATTTCCAGACTTCAAGCGGTGTGACGAGGAGGATGTTACCAACGAGCATGGTTTTGATTTGCTCGTCGCCCTCCGCGGCGCGGCTCAGGAGGAGGACGGCCGCCGCGGCCGCGACCACGTAGGCGATGCCGATGACTGCTTCCTGCGGCACTTTGCTCGCGCGTTTCCCGGTTAACGAGAATAATGCAGCGGCACAAATGGTAAACCCGAGCCCGATGGCGAAAGTGGCCGGGCTTTGCAGATCGAAGCGAAATAAGAGCGCGACGCAGATTCCAAGCGAAGCCATCTGCGCCATCGCGATATCGATGAAAATGATGCCGCGCTGCACGACATGAAGTCCGAGGTAAACCAGCAGCCAGGGCAACAGCACACAGGCCACGATAGGCCAAAACATTACGTCCCACATAGTCGACTCCGGGGAGCGCACGCGCCCTCGCGTGCTGGTTTCGGCGCCTCGCCGAAACCATCTTGGAAAAGTTCGCGATGGCGAGGGCGCCATCGCCGGCACGCGAGGCGCGTGCGCTCCCCAGCAAAAGAAGTGAAACCGCTCATTACTTCATCGCGGCCGCCAGCCGCGCCACCAGCGTGTCCATCAGTTTCACATAGGTGTCGGTATCGGGAAGCGCGCCCGGATATTGCGCGAAATCGGCGATTTTCGCGCCCGACGAACTCGCCGCTTTCTCCGCAATTTTCCGATCGTGAAACGGCTCAACGATGATGGCTTTAATCTTCTGCGCCTTCATCTGCCCAATGACTTCCGCGAGGTGGGAAGGCGAGGGCGGAATGCCGGGCTTGGGCTCGAGGAAAAGGTTGATGTTCAAACCGAAGCGATGCGCGAAGTAGGGCCACGAATCGTGATAGGCGACGACGGTCTGGCCTTTGAACGGAAGCAACGCGGTGCCCCATTCCTGCAACTTGGCGTTGATCGTTGCTTCAAACTTTTTGTAGTTCGCGTCATATGCGGCAGCATTCGACGGATCGACCGCCGAGAAAGCCTGCGCGATGTGTTGGGCGACCGCCTTCGCGATGATCGGATCGATGGTAAAGTGCGGGTTCCCGAGCGCGTGCACGTCGCCCGCCGCGCGCGTCAGGTTACCCGGCACTCCCGTTAGCTTCACCCCGGCGGACGCCTCCACTCGCCCGGGCTTGCCGGCCTCGATCTTCGGGTTGCGCGCATTCTGCAGCAACGGAGGCAGCCATCCAATTTCAAGTTCGGCACCACCGTCGATCAGCACATCCGCACTTCGCAACGCCACTACGAAGCTAGGCCGCGCATCAACAAAGTGGGGATCTTCCGTCGGCTTCGCCAGAACGGTGACATCAATTTTATCGCCGCCTATCTCGCGCGCCAGCGCACCCAAGTCTGGCAGAGTGGAGACGACGTTGAGCTTCGCTTGTGCGACAGTACTAACGAGAATTATAGAGAGGATTAAGAGGAGTTTTTTCATAAGATAACTTCGGGAACGTTGCGCTTAAATTCCGTCATCCCGACCGGAGTGGAGGGACCCCGCTGCCGGTGTAAGTTCATCCAAGGTCGCGTGAGGTGTCACCGACAGTGAGGTCCTTCGACTGCGCTGCGCTGCGCTCAGGATGACAGCAGATAGTGCGCTTCGCATTTTGTGACAAAGGCGCATAGCTAAAATTTGTGAGCCCCGTGCGCGCCGAGGATGAATTCGAATTGCAGGAATACTGAATCGACGTCGCGGCCGGCGAAGAATTCAGATTCATCAATAAAATCGTGGTTGTACTGCAGCCTGAGTTTCGAGAATTCCGTTGGATACCAGGTAATCTGTCCACTGACGCGAGACCGATCCTGACGACTCGGGTCATTCGTAAACTTCGAGTCTTGATTCTGCAGGTAGTCGCCACGCACGCCCGCCACCCAGCCTTTCTTGAAACCCCAGAGAACCTGCGAATACATCCCCCAGTCGTGGAAGGTCTCGGCCACCGGGAAGGACTCGTCGATGCCACGACCGGCTTCGAACCGGCGATACATCACTTCGCTCTGCCATTTCACGAAAGGAAAACCGCCTTCTGCGCGCGGACTCTTCCATTTATAAAGAAGATCGCCGCCGTAAATCTGGGTCCGTGAATTCGCGCCGGTTTCATTGGAACCGAACGCACCGGAGACCCCGGCCAGCACAGTCTGGGTATCGCTCAGGTTAAACGAGTTCTCGAATCTCGGAATCCAGACGAAATCCTGCAACCCCCGCGCTTCGCGATCGGTTGTTGCGCGTCCGAAGAACAAACCGTTATCGCCGGGGTTCCGGAAGGAGTAACCAGTTCCGCCGCGCCCGTTCTGGACTGCGCCGGTAAGTTGCGAATACCATGGGAGCGGCAGCGTCCACGAGACTTGAGCGCCGACTCCGCGCAATCCGTCCGGCCCGAGCAACAAGCCGTGCACCAGGGGCGCGTCGGCGAAGTCCCAGGTGTGCGGATGCGTGGGATTGAGTCGCCCGAAAGCTGAAAAGAACTGCCCCGCCTTTACCTGTATACCGGCCGGCAATCCGGTCGTTTGCAGGAAGGCTTCTTCAGCCTCGATCTCCGTTTGATTATCGTTATCGAGCTTGAGCACGATATTCGCGAAGCCCTCGAAGTATGGATCAACCGCGCCGTCGAGCGCGATCTCGAGGTTGCGCGCATTGAAGCCACGTTGCTGCGGATCGTGATCGCCAACTTCCACGTTGTAGAGATCCCGTGCGCTGGAATAGGCGAGGGCGAACTGACCATCGAACGAGATGTTCATGTAATTCTTCCCGCCGCCGCTGGAAGCGACCGTAATTGGCGCAGCGAGCCCTGATTCTCCAGCCACCGCAGATGGGCCGGTCGCACTCGAGACGCCTCCGGCGGTGACGGAATCGTCGCTGGTTGGAAAAGTGCCCGCCGCTGCGGTGGCGGTTCCATTCTGATTAACAGTCGGCGCCGGAGCCGACGACTTCGCGCTCGAACTTACGGAAGCGTCCGACGTGGGGAAGAGCGTCGGTGATGCCGAGGCCGGGGATGATGCGGACGTCGGTGCGGCTGCGTCGGGTGGCTCCGAGCCCGATTTTTCGGGCAACGCGTTCGTGATGTTCGCCTTCTCCAGGGCGGCCTGCTGGCCTTGCATCTGTTGCTGCAAACCTTTCACCGTCTCGGTAAGGGCTTTGACCTGTTCACGAAGCGCCGCGACATCGTCGGCTGGTAACGGCGTGGGCGATTGCGCCAAGGCGGAGGCGGCCGCGCCAAGCACAAGCGCGAAGGCCACATTAAAAAATTTAGACATTGATCGATCCTGATATTTTTCGGCGGGATGCCGGTAGATGGCAATACGGACAGCGCTTCGCCCGCGTTCGGTGCGGCAACGTCTGAAACGCAGCGACGTTGCAGCTGCAATGACCGAACGGTTAGACTGCAGCCGGCGGCCCGTGTTCCAGGATCGAGCAGGGAACAGGCGCGATGACTTGAATAGAAAGAACAGGAAGCGACGAGTGCTTGGTCAATACCGGCCGCGCGCTGGGCACGATATCGGGCATGGTCGCATCGCACTTGCCGCTTGCGAAAATGGTCACGGCACATTCGTGATCCGGGCCCGCGCCTCGGTGGACGTAATCGTGAAGCCGCGGAGCAGCTGCCAGCACAATGGCAAAAATCAGCGCCGCTCCTGTGATCAAGGCAGCAACGCGACGTTTCATGCGCGGCGATACTCCGCCCTGCGTTCGCGTGAAGCAAGACGGAACTGCAGGATTAGATCGCGAGCCTGTACAAAAGGCCGAGGACTCCGCCAGCGACCACCACGGGTATCACGCCCCATTTCCAACGCAGCATCCCGGCCAGTGCCACCGCACTAACGACCACGCAAAACCAGTCCACCCTTCCGAAAGTTGGGAAGAGCGCGTGAATGCCGAACCACACCGCGAGATTTAAGATCACACCAACCACGGCCGCCGTCACGGCTGACAATGATGCACTAATCGCCGTGTTGCCGCGGAGCTGCTCGACGTAGGGTGCGCCCAGAAGAATGAACAGAAAGCAGGGTAGAAACGTTGCCCATGTCGTGATCAACGCCCCGAGGGTCGCAGCTAATAGCGGCGGCATTCCCATCGGCTGACTCCATGCGCCCATGAACCCGACGAATTGCAGCACCATGATAAGCGGTCCGGGCGTTGTTTCGGCTAGTCCCAATCCATCCATCATCTGACCCGGCGCGAGCCATTGATAGTGTTCCACGGCCTGCTGCGCTACGTAAGGCAACACCGCGTAGGCGCCGCCGAAAGTGACCAGCGCCGCTTTGCTAAAGAAAACGCCTTCGCGAAAGAGCGTGTGATCCCAGCCGCGCCAGAATCCAATCGCCAGGATCGGCAGCCACCACAAAATTCCGCAGATAAAGCACACTTTGAGTGCTCGACCTAGCGTCGGTCTGGCGTGGTCGGGTGTTGCCGTTTCATCGCTGAGCAAGCTGGCTTCTCGCGCTTCCGCACCATGGCCCGTCGCCATGGAGAATGTGTCCGGCGCAAATCTTCCGCCGATCCATCCGAGAATGCCCGCTCCAAAAACAATGGCGGGAAAGGGCAGCCGAAAGAAATAGATACCGATGAACGCCGCGATCGCGATGCCCCACATCACGGGATGACGGAGCGACTTTTTCCCGATGCGAATGACGGCGAACGCAACAATCGCCAGAACGGCGGGTTTTAGTCCGTAAAAGACCGCGGCAATCCAGGGTACGTTCCCGTACATCGTATAAACGAAGCTGAGCCCCCAAAGCAGAACGACCGATGGAATAACAAAGAGCGCGCCGGCGACGATGCCGCCGCGGGTTTTGTGTAATAGCCAGCCGATGTAAATCGCAAGTTGTTGCGCTTCGGGGCCCGGCAGCAACATGCAGAAGTTCAGCGCATGCAGAAATCGCGCATCGCTGATCCATTTCCGATCCTCCACCAATTCGCGATGCATGATCGCGATCTGTCCCGCTGGCCCGCCAAACGAGATAAATCCGAGTTTCAACCAGAAGCGAAATGCGTCCGCGAAGCTCGGCCGTTGAACTCGGGGATGGCTCGCTTGGTTTACACTGGATTGGGCTTCCAAAATCACTTCGATCTCGACACGCGAAAATCTAACGAGCAGTGACACCGACGGAGAGTAGCAAGTCAATTTGAACATTCCGTCTATCGGGGCGACTAATAGGTGTCCTGATGAAGATTCTCCGCCATCGCGTCCTGCGTTTGCCAGTCATCGCGATTGGAGCTGTCGCGTGGCTCGCCATCTCAAATCACTGCGCGCTGGCGGCGTTCGAACGCCCGGCAACATCCGCGATGCCGGCCTGCCATCATATGGCCCCGGCAAAAGGACCGGCGAAGCAGGACCAGCATAACGATGGCGAATGCTGCAAAGTTCTTCGGGCAACGCTGCTCTCCGCCTCTAAAGATCTCCCGCTAAACGGAACGCTGACCTTTGCGCCTCAGGCGTATTTGATCTGTCTCGTTCCGCCTGCCGTTCAGCTGCAGCTCGTTCGCTCTCTTGAGTGGGACACCGGGCCGCCCTACGGCTCTTCCTTTGCAGAATCAGTTCTCCAGCGGAGCCTTCTCGCTCACGCTCCCCCTTTCGCTTTGAGCTGACGCCTTTCGGCGTTTGCTCCATACCCGACAGTACGACGCCGTTGCGTCGTGCAGTCGCTCTTTCGTTGGTTACGCGTCCTGCTAACCGACCTTCGGACTACAACCTCAACTCAATCGATAACTAAGATTAACTATGAAAATAAAAAGACTACTAACTACCGTCCTGGCTCTTGCAGCTATTACGGTCTCCGTTCACGCAGCTAACATCTCCGATCAGGACAAGAAGTTCCTTGCTGGATACGAAAAGATTCAAACCGCGCTCGCGGCCGATGATCTCGCCACCGCCAAGACGGCGGCGCAGGATCTTGGCGACGAAGGAAGCGATCTCGCCAAAGCCGGTTCCCTACCGGATGCGCGCACCAGTTTCGAGAAACTGAGCACGAAAGCTAAAACGTTGGTCGCCGGACAGTCTGGCTATCACGTCGTCCACTGCCCGATGCTAAAGAAGGATTGGGTCCAAACCTCGACCACAGTCGCTAATCCGTACGGCGGAAAAGATATGGTAAGTTGCGGAGAAGTTCAGAAGTAAATAACAACAACAAGGAGCTAAATATGAATCACATGAAACTACTATTGGGAATCGCAGCTGCAGCTGCGCTAACTGCTACGCCAATCTTTGC